>DATJTG010000132.1:0-4590 GCA_035503555.1 Acidobacteriaceae bacterium
TGCCTTGTGTTCAGGGCACAGCCCCACAGCTTGCGAAAATAATACTGTCTTGAAGGGGCACGACTTCAGTCGTGCCGTACATGGCCGAAAAGTCGTCGGGCTTTAGCCCCTGAGGGATGGTTCTTCCGTCGCGATCTGACTTTTTCCGCAAGCTGTTCAGGCCCGGAAAACTCCATCCCGTCACGACCCTATTGCGCGACCACGTCCACGGCCGCTGGAACGTTCCGCGGAGGAAAGCATGTATTCGTATCGCACGCCTGATAACGCAGCGATCCCTGGATCAGATGATTCCCGCGCTCGGCGACGATGCGCATCCTCACCACCAGCTCGCCCGTATACACGCTCAGCGTCTGCGATGGATCGGCGGGGAACGCATAGGACGATCCCGGCGGGAAATCGACCCCGACGATTTTCACTCCCGGCGTATCGGGCGCGTTCAGCTCGGTGCGGATCAGGCTCTTCTGCAGCGGCACATGCGAGTTGATGTGGAAGCCGCCGACAATCCGGAAATGCATCTCGATCGTCTGTGGCTTGCCCGCCGCGACCATCACCTGCTGCGGAAACAGGAAGCGAACCATCTGCCCGCCGTTGACGCTCGCGGTGTCCGAGGTCTGCCACGGCAGCTTTTGAGCCTGCACGCCAGGACCGGCGGAAAGGAGCAATCCCAGAAAACCAACAAGAGCGAGTGACTTCACGAGTGAGATCCCCCGATCGCCTTCTGGATGTCCGCCTGCAGCTCGTCGCGCGACGCCAGGCCCACCGTCGAAGCCACGATCTTTCCCGTGCGATCGATAAAGAAGGTCGTCGGCAGCGAGTCCACGCCCCCGTACGAATCGGCAATCGCGTCGGCGTCCAGCAGGACCGGATAATTGATGTGCATCTTCGTTGCGAAATCGCTGATCTCGCGCTTCTCCGTGAACAGCTTTGCCGGGTCGTCCTTGTCCAGGTCGTCCGCGGAGATGCCGATGATCGTCAACCCCTGGCTCGCATACTGATCCTGCAATTTCTCCAGCCACGGAATCTCGATCTGGCACGGTCCGCACCACGTCGCCCAGAAATCGACCACCAAAGGCTTGCCCTTATAGCTCGAAAGCGAAACTTCCTTGCCGCTCAGATCCTGAAGCGTAAAGTTGGACGCCTGCGTCCCGTTCAGCGGCGTCGAATAGGGATCGGCAGCGGCAGCCATTTCCTCCGACGATGAGTCGGCGGCGGATCCGTCCGCCGGCACCAGTTGCATCTGCATTCCCTGCATCTGCGCGCGCTGCTCGCGCTGGCGATGAACGAAGTTCACCACGCCCGCCGCGATCATCAGGGCCACCGCGACCACCATCGCTGTCAGAACAAAAAGATTGCGCCGCAAACCGTTACCGCCTTCTCCCTACTATTCTAGCGGCGTCGCCGCCTCGGTGCGCCCATCGCGGCGCCGCGCTGGTGATAGCATCAGGTGTTTCAGAGCATGACGGATTCCCATACACCCTCGCGGCTGGTGCGCATGGAAGCGGACGCGCTGCTGGCCCTCGCGGAGCGCCTCGACGGACCCATGGCTGCCGATTTCGAGCGCGCCGTCGAGCATGTGCTGCGCTGCGGCCAGGCGCGCGGACGCGTCGTGGTCACCGGCATGGGCAAGAGTGGAATCGTCGCGCAGAAGGTCGCCGCCACCCTCAGCTCCACCGGCAGTCCGGCTCTGTTCCTGCATCCCGCCGAGGCCGTCCACGGCGATCTCGGCATGATCACCGAAGGCGACCTGGTCATCGCGCTCTCCGCCAGCGGCGAAACCGAGGAGATTCTGCGCCTGCTGGCCACCATCCAGCGCCTGGGGAACGGCCTGATCGCTTTTGTCTGCGACACGCAATCCACCCTGGCGAAAGCCGGCGACGTCGCGCTCGACTGCTCGGTCCCGGCGGAAGCCTGCGGCCTGGGCCTGGCGCCAACCGCCTCCACAACCGCAATGCTGGCGCTTGGCGATGCTCTCGCCATCGCCGTCTCCCTGCGCAAAGGGTTTCGCGTCGAGGACTTCGCCGCCCTGCACCCCGGCGGCAAACTCGGAAAACGGCTGGCCACCGTCCGCCAGCTCATGCACGCCGGTGATGCGATCCCCTCCGTGGCCATCGGCACTCCCATGAAGGACGTGATCTACGAGATGTCGCGCAAGAAGCTCGGCATGACCGCGGTGGAGCGGGAAGGACGGCTGGCCGGCATCGTCAGCGACGGCGATCTGCGCCGCCTGCTCGAGCGCGATGGCCCGGATGGCCTGCGCAAAACCGCAGGCGATGTGATGAATCCCAATCCGAAGACGATCTCGGGCGAGGAACTGGCCGCGCGGGCCCTCCACACCATGGAAGAGCAGAAGATCACCTCTCTCATCGTCGTCGACGCCGCGGGACGCATCGAGGGCGTAATCCACCTGCACGACCTGTGGGGAACCGAGCTGATTTGATCGAAGTGCCGAAGTTGTGAAGCAAATTGCCCGCCTCCTGCGTCTTATCGGTGTAGGATCGTCACCATGCGGCGGGTACTTCCAGTCGCGGCTCTTGGTCTGCTGCTCACCCTGGCTCCTGCAGCCTTCGCGCAGCACGGCGGGGGAGGCCACTCCGGTGGCGGCCATGTCGGCGGCTTCTCCGGCTTTCGCGGCGGCTTTTCCGACGGAGGCTTTCGTGGCGGATTCTCCGCTCCGCGCTCCTTCAGCGGTTTCTCCGGCTATGCCTCGCGCGGCTTCCGCGCATCTCCGCGGATCACCTGGTCCGCTCCCCGCTACGGCGCATATTCGGCATATCGTCCCGCGTATGGCGGCAACAGCCGTGGCTGGGACCGTCGCGGACGCTATCGCGCTCCCTATCGCGGCTATGGATACGGCGGCTACGGTTATCCCTACGGATACGTCAATTCGTGGGAGCTGCTGCCGTGGGACGTGGGGTATCCGGATTTCACCGGCTATGGCGATGACGAAGGCAGCCAGACGCAGCAGGCTCAGCCGTCCGATCAGGCCCAGCAGCCGCCGCCGGACTATGACTACGCGGCTCCTCCCGGCGAAGGCTATCGCGGAGATTATGCCCCTCCGCCTTACGAGCCCCAACCAGTTTCATCCACCCCGCTGGGGCGCGAGCCGCAGCTGACGCTGATCTTCAGGGACGGCCACACCGAGGCCATCCGGAACTACGTGCTCACGCCCACCGATGTCGTTGTCATGGATGATGCCGCCACCGGCCGCGAGCCGCGCATTCCACTCTCCGACCTCAACGTGCCCGCCACGGAACACGCTGCGCAGCAGGCTGGCCTGGATTTCACGCCGCCCGCATCGTAAGCCGTCGCTCAGTTCAATCAGGATGCAGCACCGGCAGATAAGCCTCGTAAACTCGCTCGAAGACTGCGTCCCAGGAGGCGGAAAGCGCATAGTTCCGCGCATGGGCCCGCATCTGGCCGTGCAGCGCCGGATCGCCGACAATCCGGAGGATGGCCGCCGAAAAATCCCCGTCCTCTGCGACGAATCCGCTGCATCCATCGCGAACGAGCGATTTCGGGCCGCCATGCGGAGTCACCACCGCGGGCACCCCCGACGCCAGCGCTTCCAGAACCACGTTGCCGAAGGTGTCCGTATGCGAGGGGAAGACGAAGACGTCCATGCGGGCATAGGCGCGGGCCAGCGCTTCTCCGCGCAGCACGCCGGTAAACTCGGCGCGCGGCAGATGCTCGCGCAGCCACGCTTCCTCGCCGCCCTGGCCCACGATAAGAAAGCGGAAGTTGTGCACGCCCTGTGCTTCCAGCTCCTGCTGCACGCGCGCCAGAAGCGCAATATTTTTCTCCACGCTCATACGGCCCACAAAGCCGAGCAGAAAATCCCCGTCTGAAGCATCGCGATCGCGGCGCGCTGGCGAAAAAAGCTGCGCATCGATGCCGCGCTGCATCAGATGGCACGGCCGCCCGGTGCGCGCTTCCAGCAGGCGGCACAAATCCGGGTTGGGCGCAAAGAGCACCCGGGCGTGCCGATAGAACCACGCGATCATGGCCAGCATCAGCTCTTCGATCCGCTTCGCTCCGGACTCAGCCTGCGGCCGCGGGAGGCGATCGAACAGCCAGCGCGATCGCATCGCCGCATACTCATGCACATTGGTGTGCCACGAGGCGGCCAGCGGCACGCGGTAGTGCGATGCCAGCAGCGCGCCCAGCATGCCCAGCTCGCTGGGGCCGGTGATGTGAACAATGTCCGGCCGAAAGCTGCGCAGAGCGCGCGCCATGGCCGGAACATGCCGCATCCATGCGGGATCGAAGCGCAGGCCCTTGTCCAGCGGGATCGAAAACATGCCGCGCGGCAGTTCCAGGGTAGTGAGATGGTCGTCGACGCGGAAGGCCTCGCGGCGATCGCCCGCGCGCACGCAGAGGAAGGGAAGGTTCCGGCGGCGCGCAAACTCCTCGAAGTGGCGCGAGGTGTGCGCCACTCCGTTCACTTCATGAAAAGAGTCGGGAAAATAGGCGACGCGGGTCAACGCAGCCCATTGCACCCTTTGCCCGCACCGTGAGGGTGCCTCATCGGATCGCGTCCTCACCCAGGGCAAAGCGCAGCTCGCGGGATTCGCTCCATGCCAGGCGCAGGCT
>DATJTG010000133.1:0-5692 GCA_035503555.1 Acidobacteriaceae bacterium
GACGGGCGGGAAGACTCCCGAGGAGCGCGAGGCGCGAAGGCGGCAGATCGAAGACCGGCTGCGCGCGATTCCTGGAGTGGAGGCTGTGACGGCGTCGTTTCCTTTTCCGCTGACCGGAGGGTATAGCCCGGTGCGCTGGGGGACGGAGGCGGCGTTGGCGGATCCGAGCCGTTACCAGGCGACGGATTTGCAGATCGTGGTGCCGGGCTACTTCGAGATGATGCGCACGCCGCTGCTGGCGGGACGGACGTTCACGGAAGACGACGAGCAGCCAAACAGGAATTACGCGATCGTGGACGAAGATCTGGCGAGGAAGGCGTTTCCGGGGGAGTCGGCGGTGGGCAAGCGAATTCTGACGCGCGTGCAGACACCGGAGGCGGTCTTTGTCGAGATCGTTGGCGTGGTGGGACACACGCATGAGGAGTCGCTGGCCGTGCCGGGGCGAGAGCAGATTTACTTCACGGACGCTTATTTTGGCGGGTTCGTCCCGCCGTCGTGGGCGATACGCACGGCGAGCGATCCTGCGAGCTACGAAGGCGAAGTGCGCGCGGCGATTGCGGGACTGAGCCACAGCTATCTGGTGCAGAAGGTGCAGCCGGCCGAGACGGTGGTGCGCGAGGCGCAGGCGGGCACGCGCTTCTCGCTGCTGCTGATTGCGGCCTTTGCGATCATTGCGGGGATTCTGGCGGGCGTGGGCCTCTATGGCGTGCTGGGAACAGCGGTGCGACAGAGGACGGCGGAGATCGGCGTGCGCATGGCGATGGGCGCGGACCGCGGCGACATCGTGCAGATGGTGGTCGCGCAGGGCATGCGGCTGAGCGCGGTGGGCATCGCGATCGGCCTGGCGGCGGCGATCCTGCTGGGCCGGGTGATGACCTCGATGCTGGTGGGCGTGAAGGCGACGGATCCTTCCACATTTGTAACCATGGTTGTGCTTTTCTTCGCGATCACCGCTCTGGCCTCGTGGCTGCCCGCGCGGCGCGCGGCGGGACTGGATCCGAAAGAGGCACTGCAGGGGAATTAGGCCGTCAGTGCACGATGTTGACGGCGACGGCGGGGGTTATGCTCTCGGTGGTGTTGCGGCCGGCGGGGATGGTGCGAACGCCGACGAGGACACCGATCCAGGGCTTCCAGCTGTATTCCACGGCCGGAGCCAGGCCCCAAGCGTCGCTCCAGCCCGAATTTGTGACTGTGTTGGTTACAGAACCGGCTGGTGAGGGATACGAGCCCACGACGCGGGTGTTGCCGGTGTTGCGAAAGGTCGCGTCAAGCGCAAGCACCCAGCTGCGGGTGACGCTGTACTCCCACGCATTGTCGATGTAGAGCGATCGGCCGGGACGAGCCGTGCCGCGAAAGCCGGTGGTGGTGCCGTAGACGCTGGCATCCTGCACGGCGACGGCGCGCGAGAAGGCGTCGGAGACGTCGAGGCGGGTGCGGACGATGCGGCGGTTGGGCATCCAGAAATACATTTGCGAGTAAATCGCCGGCATGGTGGTGTAGGCGCCCGCGCCAAAGCCGTTGGCGGAGCGGTTGCCGAGACGGTCGAACTGGCCGGTGGGCAGCGTCTGCTCGACGGCGAAGGAGACGGCGGGGATCTGCCGGCAGGGCTGGAACTGCGTGATGCCGCGCTGGAGCAAAATGCTGAGATCGCCCGTGCCGGGGCCGGAACTGCTGGGAGCACCGGCGATCGTGTTGTATCCGGCGGTGGGAATGATACCGAGGCCGATGCGATCGGTGAGGCCGTAGATGAGGTAGCTGAGCGAGCCGTAGCTGTTCTGGCGCGTCGTGGAGCGGCGTTTGCCGGTGGAATCGTACACACCCTGCGTGGAGACATCGTAGAGATACGGCTCGAAGAGATAGTGTCCGCGAGGCGCGGTGGCGGCGGTGTTGGCGAGCATGGGTCCGGTGAACCACGCGTCGGTCATAGGATGGCTGCCGGAGCAGGGTGAGACGCTCGCCGCGTTCACGCTGGCGTGGGCCGCGGCTGCGAGCAGCCACGCCGCGACCGGAAACAGGCTTGCGCGGATCACGGATGGCCGGAAGCTGCCGGGCGGCGAAGCTGAGGAAGCAGGCGAGATGCGGGCGCGATCCTGCGCGGAGCAGCCGGCGTCGCTCGCCAGGGATCGCAATCGAGGCACGTGAGCGAAGCCCAGGCAGACGCGCGCCTTCCGACATTCTGCAACGAGCCGAAGCCGTCGCTGGCGGCGAGTTCGCGACGATTGCGGGTGGAATCTTCTGTCTGCATCTCAGGACCTCCTGCGGTGAAGCTCGCCGCGCTACGGGCTGATGCGGGTGAGGCTGGCGACGAAGTTCGGTTCCCAGGTCTTGCCGCCATCATCGGAGAATGCCTGCTCGAAATGGTGCGAGTCGGGAGCGATCTGCGACCACGCGGCGCTGACAAGAATCGTGCGGCCGTTGAACGTGTCCTGATTGACGAGCATGCCGCAGCCATCGCGAAAGACACCGATTGCGGGAGGCTCCAATTCGCCGGAATCGGCGCCGGCGAAGTCCTGATTCCACTGGCGGGTTACGGGGTCGTAGGTGAAGAGGGTGATGCCCTGCAGGTGTCCGGACGCGCCGGTGGCATCGATCTCCTCCATCGCCGCGCGGCCGCCCCAGAGCTTGTGAACGGTTACGGTGCCGTTGAGTTCGGTCCACTCATCGGAGTGGTCGAGCGGATGGATGCGGCGCTCGATGTGCGTCTTCCATACGCCGAAGTTGAAATCGAAATCGTGCTGGCCGTCGGGGAACGGCGTCATCGCCGAGGATGCATCGGCGGCGATGGCGGTGCTGGGGCGGTTGTCCTGCGGCTGGTCCCACGAGGGCTCGTCGCCGGTGCGCGTCTGATCGGTGATCCAGTTCACTTCCCAGGTTTTGCCGCCGTCGACGGAGTAGGACTGCTCGAAGTGCGCGGAGTTAGGCGTGATCTGCGACCAGAGAAAGCGGACGTAGACGGAGCGGCCCTTCCAGAATTCCTGATCGTAGAACTCGCCGACGCCGTCGTGAAACGAGCCGATCATCGGTGTGCCGACCTGGCCGTCGTTCTGGTTGGCCCAGTAGATGCGCCACTGATGCGTTTGCGGATCGTACAGGCGAAGGGTCAGTCCCTCGATGTGGCCGCTGGGGCTGTCGGTCTCAAACTGCTCGAGATTGCCGCGGCCGCCGAGGATTTTGCGGGTCGTGCTGGTGCCGTCGAATTCGATCCAGGTGCTGGATCCGGCGAGGCGATCGGCGAGGCGCCGGAGATGGATTTTCCAGGTACCCACTTCGAAGTCGAAATCGTGCGCCCCTTCCGCGATGGGCTGTACAGGCACGGCTGCGGGAACAGACTGCGCGAAAAGCGGCGCAGCGAGCGCGAAGAAAGCGAAGATGCAGGAGGAACGTCGAAGAAGGTGCATGGTCTGGCTCCGGGGGGAGCCGGCAGTACCGGGGCTGCGGGACTCCATGCAAGGAGGATCGCGCGGGCCGTGGTATTTTTGTAGAGCCACTTCTTATGCAAGTTGCGATACCACTTTCGCGCGAGGGAGAACCGCTCTTCCGGCAGGTGTACAAGGGGCTGCGGCAGGCGATTCTGTCGGGCGCCTTGCGCGCCGGCGAGAAGCTGCCGTCGACGCGCGATCTGGCGGAGCAACTGGACATTTCGCGGACGGTCGCGCTGCTCGCCTACGATCAGCTGCTGGCCGAAGGATTCGTGGAGGGACGAGGCGGATCGGGCACGTACGTCTCGGCGCGGATGGCAGCGAACCCGGCGCGCGGAGAAGCGAAATCCGCGAAGCCGCGGCTTTCGCGCTTTGGTGCGGCGGCCGAAGCGTCAGCGGCGATTGTGGACAGGCCGCGGCGCAAGCCGGTTGCGCTGCGCTACGACTTTGTTTACGGGCGCAGCGATCTGACGACGTTTCCGTTTGAGATGTGGCGGCGGCTGATGCTGCGCCAGGTGCGCCAGGCACCGGTGCGGAGCTTCGATTATGGTCCGGCGCTGGGCAGTGAGCGACTGCGCGAGGCCATCTGCTCGCATCTGCGGCGGTCGCGCGCGGTGGTGTGCGAGCCCGCGCAGGTGATTGTGGTGAACGGGTCGCAGCAGGCGCTGGACCTGACGATTCGCTTGCTGGTGGAGCGGGGCGACCGCGTGGCGATTGAGGATCCGCACTACGACGGCATTCGCGGAACGCTGCAGGCAGCGGGTGCGCGGCTGCGGGGGGTGCCTGTGGATCGCGACGGGCTGAATCCCGCACGGCTGCCGGACGATGCGCGGCTGGCGTTCGTGACACCGTCGCATCAATTCCCCACGGGAGCGATTCTGCCGCTGGACCGACGGCTGGCGCTGCTGGACTGGGCGCGGCGGCGGAACGCGGTGATTGTGGAGGACGATTACGACGGCGAGTTTCACTACGGCGGGCGGCCGCTGGAATCGCTGCAGGGGCTGGATCGCGACGGGCGCGTGCTCTACGTCGGGACATTTTCGCGGACGGTGTTTCCGGCGCTGAGGATCGGGTATCTCATTCCGCCGCCGTCGCTGGTGGGCGCGTTCAGCGCGGCAAAGTGGCTCAACGATCTGCACTCGGCCACGCTGGAGCAGCAGACGCTGGCGGAGTTTATCGGCAACGGGATGTACGAGCGGCATCTGCGGCGGCTGCGACAGCGCAACACGGCGCGGCGCGATGCATTGCGATCCGCGATCACGGAGTTTCTGGGAGATCGCGTGGAAGCGACGGGAGACGGCGCCGGCGCGCACGTGGTGGTGTGGCCGAAGAAGCGCGTGGCGGAGGAAGAGATTGTGAGGCGAGCAGCCGAGCGCGGCGTGGGCATCTACGGCGTCGCGCACTGCTATCTGAAGCAGCCGTCGCGGCCGGGATTCGCGCTGGGCTATGCGCGGCTGAACGAACGCGAGATTCGCGAGGGGATTCGAATTTTAGGCGAGGTGCTGTGAGAATGCGGAGCGAGGCAGGAGAATGAGGCTGATTCAGGCAGTCGCTGCAGGGGTGGTGGCGCTGGCAGGGTGCAGCCTGGTTGCGCAGGGAGCGCGCGGGCCGCGGGCGACCATCGAGAGCGGCGTAGTCCGCGGCGTGGCCAGCGCTGCGCTGCCTCACGGCGGAGATTTCCTGGGGATTCCGTATGCGGCGCAGCCGGTAGGGGCGTTGCGATGGAAGGCGCCGCAGCCGGCTCCGCGCTGGAGCGGTGTGCGTGCCGCGACGCAGATGGGGCCGGCGTGTCCGCAGTGGCCCAGCCCGTGGCTGCCGGAGATGCTCGGCGTGAAGGCGATGGCGACCGACGAGGCGTGCCTCTATCTCAACGTGTGGACGCCGGAATTGCATCCGCGGCACGCGCTGCCGGTGTTTGTGTGGATTCACGGGGGCGGCAACGTGGAGGGCTCGGGGCAGTGGCCGCCGATGGGCGAGACGCTGGCGCAGCAGGGGATCGTGGTGGTGAGCATCAACTACCGGCTGGGGGTCTTCGGGTTTTACGCATCCCCCGCGCTCGACGGCGAATCGACGGAGCATGTGTCGGGCAATTATGGGCATCTCGATCAGATTGCTGCGCTTGACTGGGTACGCAGGAACATCACGGCGTTTGGCGGCGATCCGGAGGCAGTGACGGTGGGCGGCGAATCGTCGGGCGCGCTGGATGTGTGCAATCTGATGGCTGCTCCCAGGGCGACGGGCCTCTATCGCGGCGCCATCATGGAGAGCGGCGT
>DATJTG010000134.1:0-128291 GCA_035503555.1 Acidobacteriaceae bacterium
TGTGGCCGGCTGCCGTACCGAACCGTGGTGATCACAGACGTCAGCGGCACAATCCCCGTAGGCAGGTAGTCGCCGCCAAGAATCGCATTCATGAGCGTTGACTTGCCGCGGCTGAAGCGGCCGACGACCATCAGATTGAACTGGTCTTCCGCCAGGCGTGCCAACAATTCGCGGCAATCTCCGCTCAATTCGGTGCTTTTCGTATTGATTGCCTGCGCCGATCGGATGATTTCCGCGAGATGAAATTTTCTTTGCTCGTATTCCTTCAGGTCCATCGCCTGTCGCCGTCCTGTCTGGATGTCTAAAACGCGTTATGACTTCGATGTGGGCTCATTCATGGAGAAATGCCGAAGAATCCGCCATCGAGGACTGAGCCAGCTCGGTTGCTCGCCCCTGCTACTCGCCTCATCGCGGAGCCGCCGAACTGTGGTCCGCGTCTGCTCGGGATGCAAATCGAGCATTCGGGTCACGTCGTCTTCCTGTGCCCAGTTCAAATGCGAAGAGATACGGAACAGTTCGTCGATAATGTGTGGGTAGTCTTCCGTGCGTTCCAGCGCGAATCCTATCCCGGCGACGGCGATCACCGAATCACGATCCGGATCCTGAAGATATTCGCGGAGAGACGGCCAGTCCTCCGCATCCGCACCCAGTTCACGCAGGAGCTGAAGAACTGAACGGCGTTCGCGCAGTGAAGAAGCAAATCGAAGCGAATCCGGATGAGCCCCTCGCAGGAGGAGACCTGCAAAAGAGCGGGATTCGGTCGGCATCATCCGCAAAGCGGCGCGCGCTTCTTCCCGGCAAAGGTCATCATCAAGCGCAGTAAAGAGTATAGGAATACCCTTTGCTCGTCTGAACTCGCTCAGAGCGCGGATCAAGCCGCCTGTAATACGATTCGTGGCCGCATCGAGAAGCGCTTTATAAACCTCATCGCACTTGTGCTTCGCCAGCTCTTCTGCAGCTGCGCTTCTCACCGCATCCTCTGCGAGCCGCACAGCAGCGTCCTCCGGATGGCGGTGTTGCCCAAAATAAGCAAGCAGCGTTCCTTGCGCGCCAAGCTCGCCCAAAGCATGAACGGCGCGGCAGCGTGGCAGCGCCACCGTTCGCGCGGGCCCGTTCAGGAGAAAGCGCTCCAGCCAGGGAATAGCCGCCGGTCCCGCTGCGATCAAACGTTCCGCCGCTGCCGCACCATCCACCAGGGATTCCAACGCCGAGATGAGACTCTCCATTTCGGCTGCCTGAATCAGCGATGGCCGTGCATCGGTCATCGGCTGGCCTCGCGGTCTGGAGCTGAATTCGGAGGCAAGGCTCCGGTCTCAAGCACCGCAATCAGCGCATTCTGATCTGCCTCGGTAATCGGCATCTTTCGAATGTCTGCGATCGTTTCCGCAATCGGGTAGCTGTACTCGTGCAGAGAAACGGCCCCATCCTTCCAGATCGCATAGCATGCCTGGGGCCGCCCTGTTTTGGGCTGCCCCAGGCTGCCGGGGTTCACGATTATGGTTTTGGCAACCCTCCGAATGAACGGGGTATGCGTATGCCCGACAACCAGCACATCGGCGTCGATCCCTTCCACCTCGGACGTCCAGTTGGTGGAATTTTCCGGGCAATAGGCAAACAAGGGGTCGCTGGGAGTGGCATGGACGACATAGAAGCGCGTGGTGCCCACTACTTTCTGCTGAGACCTGGGCAGCCCTCTCAGAAACTGCAGTTCACCTTCTGAGCAAATCTCACGGGTGTATCGCAGCGTCTCGGCGGCCAGCCGGCGATAGGAAACAGAGCACCGCGGATCGTCTCCATACCCAGCCGCATAGTCGTGGTTGCCGGAAACAATGAGACTGGCGCGGGCTCGGATCTCCTGCACGACTTCGCGGGGCCGAGGGCCGTAGTCCACCAGATCTCCAACGCACCAGAGTTCGTCAAAATCCAGCTCAGGAAACGTGCGCAGCGCGGCCAGATTGGCGTGAATGTCGGAGACGATGGCGATCTTCATGGAGTTCTGGCATACCTCTGCAAAGCAGTACGTTCGTTCACGAGCTCGCGAGGATTACCGGAGGATCAGGAGACACCCCGACGAAACCTCGCCAGGGGTCATCATCCGTCCATCCGATCAGGCAGGAAAAGACAGCGGTTTCGGCGAACCCCTTCGCCGCGTGGAGACACACCCACATTTCCATTCTATGAGGATCCCGAGATTGCGACCGGATGGTCTGAAAAATCCGCGAGTATGGAGTTTCCCGAACAGACTCGATGCGTGCGGCATCTGAAGGCTGGGTTACCGATCCGCTGCGTTCACGGCGAACACACCAGATCGAACGTTCGGGCTAATCGTCGCCGCCGTATTCCGCCGTCCGAGATGGGACCGAGTGGAATCAAGGATGAAATGGAACCGAAGGTGGATTTCACTTGGCAGGAATTCGAGATTCGCGGGCTGGTTCCACACGACCAGCCCACTGGCCACTTGGTTTAGTTTTGCCCGCATTTTGCCCGCAAATAGCGCCGATTTGGCCGTTTTTGCCGGTTCTGCCGGTTTGTAAGTACTGTGCCGTCTATAACTTGCGTTTTGAGCTATTCCATGGCATGGAAGAGGTCGTCGGTTCGATCCCGACCAGGTCCACCAAAATCCCTTCAACAACTTAGGTTTCCCTGCAGATCGCAGAGTCCGGTCTTGCCACCCTGAGTCCGACTCAAGCGCGCCCCAGGCAGGCATTGCGGAGGATACTCTGCTTTCCTCAAAAGCCGCCGAACTTGAGCAACTCAGGGCCTCGGAATCCGGCGCAAGCGGGCCGCTCTGTTTGGGGAAAACTCTTGCGTTCAGGTGCGGGGCCGGCGTTGCCTTTGAGTTGGCCGCACAAGTCCCATGCTGTTCGATGAGCCAGCGAGATTGCAAAGTCAGTTTCTCAGCATTCCACCGGATGAACAGCAATCGTTCAGATTCCGGCGCTGCGGATGCTCTCGCAGCGCCGGCTTGTGGTTATTGAATGGCAACTGTCAAAGTTGCCGTCTGTGCGCTCCCTGATCCTCCCGACGGGGTCGCCGTGACGGTCAGGGTGTAGCTGCCTTTCTGCGCCGTCGGTATCGAACTCCCGCCGCAGCCGCTGAGAGCGAACCCCGAGAGTGTCAGCACCGCGAGCGAAAGCACCAGCAGCAGCTTCTTGCGCGAACGCCGGCCGGAGAATAGCCACAACATGGCCGCGCCAGCCAGCACACCCGATGACTTCGACCAGGGAGTGGCAGGCTCGCTGACAGCAGACCTCGCTGTCGTCGTGGCGAGGACCAGCGTCGCCGACACCTGCCCGCCAGGTGTGAGCGTGACGCTGGTTGGGTTAACCGCACAACTGGCATCGGTGGGCGCGCCGGAACAGGCCAGGCTCACGGATCCGCTGAAAGTCGAGTTGGCGCTCAGCATCAGCGTTGCCGTGCCGGTCTGTCCCTGCGTCAGGTTCATCGACGTGGGGCTCGCCGCCAGCGTGAAGGCTGGCGTCACCGAAGTGACGGTAATCCCCACGGCAGACGAGGTTACCGGGTTGAAGCTGGAGCTGCCGCTGTAGACCGCCGTGATGCTGTGCGTTCCGACGGCCAGAGCCGACGTGTCGAAGGTTGCAATTCCGCTGCTCAGCGCGGCGGATCCCAGCAGCGTAGTTCCGTCGTAGAACGAAACTGTTCCCGTGGGCGTCGGGCGGCTCGGCATCGACTGCGCCACCGTGGCCGTCAGCGTTTCCGCCGCGCCGAAAGCAATGCTCGATCCGGAACCGGCAAGCGCGATGCTGTCGCCGCCCTGTCCCAGATACAGTGCGGTTCCATAAGCTGTCGAGACGATGAAGTCGGGTGCGTTGTCGGAGTAGAAGTTGCCAGCGAAAGGCAATTCGGAATCGAGCGACTCGAGCACGTTCACCGGATTGGCGAAAGATCCGCCGCCTTTGCCCAGCATGGTCGAGAGGCCGTAGTAGGTGTCAGGCTGGCCGATCGTGTTGTAGAGAGCGGCCACCAGATCGGGAATCCCGTCCCCGTTCACGTCAACCAGCGCGCCGTTCAGGAAGAAGTTGCCGGTTCCGATCTCCTCCGTCGCCCCAAAGGATCCGTCACCGTTACCCGGCATGAGCAGGATGCCCGCGGTCGTGTCATAGTCCTGATCGGTTTGCTCCCCTTCAGTGAAGAGAATCAGATCGGGCTTGCCGTCCCCGTTGTAATCGCCGGCGATCACCTGGCTGACGAGGTAGTTTGAATTGACGCTGGCTCCGGAGCCAAACGTGCCGTCGCCGTTGCCGGGCAGCAGATCCACTGCGAAAGTGCCGCCCGCCTGGAACGGAGCATCGTCGAGCAGCAGATCCGGGACGCCGTCCCCATTCATGTCCGCGATCGTGACCGAATACAGCTGCGAACCATACGGGTTGAAAACCGGCGCTGCAAATGTTCCTCCGGCTTTGCCCAGGATGACAAAGTAGCCCGAAGGCGTGCCATCGGAGCCGCCGCAGGACGCGTCGCCTGGGTAAGCCACCACAATATCCGTGAGGCCGTCGCCGTTCAGATCGCCGGTCGCCGCGTAATTCACCAGACAGTCGAGGTTGGGCAGCCCCAGCGACACGGGCGTCTTAAACGTCCCGTCGCCGTTGGAAAGCGCATACGTCATCTCCATCGTGGCATCGACGTTGACGATCAGAAGATCCTGCATCCCGTCGCCGTTAAAGTCCGCTTGCACTGGCTCCAGAAACCCGATATTGGGCAAGGCCGTCGACGACAGCCCCGTGACGTATTTGAAGTTGCCTTTGCCGTCGCTCACGCCCGTCACCACCGTGGGGCTCGCTCCCGAGTAGTCGACGTAGAGGGCGCTCGTGAAGCCTTTCCCCTGCACGTCGGCCACATCGTTCAGCTCAATGTAGAGCGGCGCCGGTTGGGCGTCGGTCGTGGAAGACAGCGCCGGCGCGCCGATAAACGAGCCCTTCCCATTGCCGGCAAAAAACGAGAGCTGCTTGTAATCGCCGCCGAGCTGCGCAATGTCGACGTTGCCGTCGCCATTGAAGTCAGCCAGCGCGAGGCCCTGGCCATTGCCCCCGTCGAGAATGTATTCGTTGCCGGCAGGCTGCAGCGTAAAGGTGCCGTCGCCGTTGCCGCTCCAGACCTCCAGCGTGCCGTTATCCAGCACCAGGTCGGGAATGCCATCGCCGTTCACGTCCGCATAAACAATCTGGTTGGCCGCGGCCACATTCTGCGACTGCACCGAGGAGGTGAATCCGCCCTTGCCATCGCCGAGCGCGACTTCCAGATACGCCCCCGCACCCGGAGAGTTCGCATCGATTGCGACATCGGGATTGCCGTCGCCGTTGAGATCGACGATCTGCACCCCTGCGGAACTCATGACAAAAAAGAAGCCGGTTCCGGTAAACGGAGCGGAGATCGGGATGTTGATGTTGAGCGGCGCGAAGGAGCCGTCGCCATTGCCGAGCGCGGTCGTGGCGACAATGAGGCCCGTGTTGTTGGAGGTGTACTCCTCCATCTCCACCGCGACGTCGAGCTTGCCGTCTTTGTTCAGATCGCCGAGGGTGATGGCGAGATTGCCGGAGAACTCCGCCTGCGCCGCTACGGTGAAGGTCTGCGTGAGGGCCGTCGTGGGAGCGGCGAAGGTTCCGCTTCCGGTTCCCAGCCAGGTCTGCACGGTGACCGCGGAATTCGTGACGGAGATGTTGTTGACGGCCACCGTCACAATGTCGGGATTGCCGTCACCATTGACGTCGCCGACCGCGATGCCGGCAATGTTGCCGAAGTTGTAGGTCATGTTTGTCGCAACGGGTGCGGCGAACGTGCCGTTTTTCTGGTTCAGCCAGACGAGGAGCGCGTTGTTTCCCTGGTCATACGCAACGATGTCTGCATATCCGTCGTTATTGATATCCGCCGCGAAAGCCTCCGCGATTTCGGTAGTGGACACATTGGGATTGCTGTAGGCGACAGGAGCCGCAAAACCGCCGGCGCCGTTGCCGAGGAGCACATTGAGCGTGCCGTCGTACTGCATCACAGCCACATCCGGCTTGCCGTCCTTGTCGTAATCGGCTGTCAGCGCGGCGGCAACTCCGCAGTTGTACGGATCGGCGATGCAAGAGGCGGTGGTCCGGGTCGGATAGTAGGGAGCAGTGAGATAGCCGCCAAAATTCGGTGGGCTGGTCGAAAGGCCCGTATCCGCTGCGCGAGAGGTGACGGCCGGCAACGCGTGCCCGGCCCGCTCGGCGATCCGCTTGCGAATCTCCGGCAGGAACCAGCGTTCCAGCGGCGTGTGCGGCGTAGCCGTCGGCGCAGCCGCTGCATGGTGCAGGGCGGGTGAGGCGATCTTGCGGCCGATGGTCTGAGCCATCGCGCCCGCCGGGACAAGGGTGAGAACGGCGGAAAGCAGGAAACTGATTTTCTTCATCACGCTGGCCTCGCTGGTTCAGGAAAATGATGGGTTGCTGATCTGCGTCCTCTGCGGCCCGGCTCTGGCCGGTTCCGCAGCAAACGCGCCGGACGGTTGCACGCTGGATCAGTTCACGACGACTGTGACCGCACTGGTTGCAGTGATCTTGCCGGTGGCGGCATCGACGGCCGTCACCGTGGCCGTGTAGGTTCCGGCGGTAGTGCCGCCGGTCGTTCCGCCACCGCCCCCCGAGCCTCCGGAGCTGCCGCAGCCGACGGCGCCCATCGTGGCTGCGACGACGAAGAGAGCGAGAAATCCTGCCCAGCAGCGACGTCGTTTGGGAAAACCGAAGAAGAACATCGCGGCGAGCAGGGTTCCAGGAACTCCGAAGCGAAGCGGCTGATTCAGCGCCGTCGTCCCCGCTGTCGTGTTCACGGTAAGCGTCGCGGTTGCGGCTGCCGCTCCCGTAACAGTGATCGAAGCAGGAAGACTACAGGTTGGCGGAGCCGTCGGATTCGTCAGAGTCGTCGTAACCGCACAGGAGAGGTTGACGGTTCCCGTGAAGCCACCGCTGGGAGTGACTGTGATGGTCGACGTATTCCCTGCCGATGCGCCCGGATTGACGGTGATGGTTCCGCTGTTGCTCACCGCAAACCCGGCAGGTGTCGTTGTTCCCGTCACGGTCACGCTCACCACCGTTGCCGAGCTGATCTTGCCCGTCGTAGCATCCACGCCTGTCACCGTGGCCGCGTAGGCGCCAGGCGTCGTTGAGGCGCTTGTGCTCACAGTCACCGTGGCCGATACCGCCGCAGTTCCCGTGATGTTAACCGTCGTGGGCACGCTGCACGTCGCCGGCGAAGTTGCCCCCACAGGCGCCGTCGTGATGGCGCACGTGAGGTTGACCACACCGACGAACGCATTCGACGGCGTGACCGTAATGGAAGCGGTGTTGCCAGTGGTTGCGCCCGGTGCGATGGAAATGGCTCCGCTGTTGCTCAGCTTGAACGCTGACTCAGACACCGTGACCGATCCCGTTCCGCTCGACCCCGTGTAGTTGCCATCGCCGCTGTAGGTCGCCGTGATGGTATTGGCGCCGGCAGCCAGCGCCGTGCCGTTGACGGTCAGCTGCGCGATGATCTCATCGGCGCCGGTCGTCGACGATGCTCCCTGCAGGTAGCCGCCCGTCAGCGTTCCAATCGTCCCTCCGTTCGCCGTGACGGTGACGGTTCCGGTGGGCTCGGAGCCGGCGCTGGTCGTATCCACAACCACCTGAATCACATCCGATGCCTGCGAATCGATCGCCGCTTTCGCTGGATAGACGCTGACGGTGGTCCCGTCTTTCACGACGGTGAAAGGAACGGCCGTGCTGGAACTTGCGTTGTAACTCGCATCGCCGGAGTAGGTCGCAACGATGCTGTGCGTCCCTACACCGAAAGCAGCGGGATAGGAAGCGCTCGGGGTTCCGTAGGAAACCTGATTGCCCGAGGTAACCGCGAGGCTCGACGCCAGCACCGAACTGCCATCGCTCATCTTTACCGTGCCGGTGGCGATTCCCTGCGAACTGGCGCCTTCGGCTTTGCCGTAGATTTGCGCATCGGCAAAGATGTATGCCCCGTACGGCACGCTGGTGAGGTTGCTGAGCTGCGCGTTGCCCACGCCCGCGGTATACGCGCCGCTGTAAGCGTTGACGGTGAGCCCGGTCGTGCTGGCTTCGGGAGAAATGGTTACCTGAATGACCGGGCTCGAGGTGCTCGCTGCGTCCTTCGTGTCGCCGCTGTATTGCCCATAGACGGTATACGTCCCTCCGGGCAATCCGTTGTACGGCGTGGAACCTGCTCCGCCCGTCAGCGGAATCGAGATCTGTCCATTGTTTTGCGGGCCGGCCTGCGTGCCCCCGACCGTTTCGTTAGCCGTGTCCACCACCGCCACAGCTCCGGTTGCGGTCGCGGGGCTAATGTTTGCCGCAAAGGTCAGGGTTGTACCGTGCGTTACATTCACCGGCGCGGTGGATCCGTTGATGGTGAATGCCGTGGATGTCGAGGCCAGGCTGACACTGTCCCACATGTTCACCATCTGCGCTGCGTCGACGCTGCCCAGACCTGACGCCTGATCGTATCCCGTTCCCGCGTTATAGCCAGTCAGGAAATTGTTGCTCCCGCAGTCGGGCGTTCCCGTCGCGCACACGACGGAGTTGTTGCCGCTCGTCACGTCGTGGAAAACCGTCGCGTAGTTCGAGGAGGCTAGTTGATAGAGCACCGTATCCGCCTGGCCCAGACGCGAACCCGTCTTCTGCTCCACCAGAGCCAGCATGCCGGCGAGCGCCGGAGCGGCTGCCGAGGTGCCACCGTAACCGCTGAAGCTGCTCTGGCTGGTGAACTGCCCGTCGGTCGTTGCGCAATCGCTCACGTCGCTGTCCGTGCCAACGCCGGGCTGGCCATGATCGGCGCACACGAGCCAGACGGCTCCATATAAGCCGTTGCCCGCAAGGAAGGCGACGTCGGGCACATCACGCACGCCGTCCGTCGGAGTAAGCGAAGACTGAAAGGCCGGCTTCACGTATCCCCCCGTGCAGGCCGTCGACGTGGAGGTGGCGCAACTGCTGGCGCCCCCGCCGCCTGCCACGATGTCGGATACCCCACCGCTCAGCAGCGCAGAATTGTTGCTTAGGTCGCCGTTATTCGCGGTGGAGTCGTTCCAGGGCTCTTCAGGGATGTATGAGAGTGCGGTACCCCAGTATGGAGGCGCGCCATCGGTCAGCTCACCACCCGACGAATCCTGCACATATTGCGTGAAGTTGTTGGCGAGCACATCGAAATCGGTGCCGCCCGCCGCCATCGCCCATGGCGTCGAGGCGAAGCCGTTGACGCCAAAACCCTGCGTGGCCTGCGTCTCGCTGTCGGCGTCGCAACCTGCCGAGCCGCTGTCGCCGGCCGCAGCCGTCACGCTGATTCCCTGGGCAGCCGCCTGCTGTTCCACCTCGAACAGCGCGGCGTTCCCCCCTTCACCGAGCGCCGCTTCACACGCGCCGAAGCTGATGTTGAGAATGCTGACGGTGTTGTCGTCAACGGCTCGGAAGATCGCGTTGAACAAGCCGGACTGGAGGTCGCTGTCCGCCGAAATGTACAAATAAACCTTCGCCCCTGGCGCGATGCCGCCGGAGACCTCCGTGTCGAGCAACGCTTCGCCTTCGTCGCCATTGATCAGCGGATCGGCCCCATCCACAACGACCGTTGGTACGTTCGCCGTAGCCGCGGTTTCATTCAGGAAGCCGACGCGGTAGTTGGTCACGTCCTGCATCACGATGTTCGAATCGCCCGCGATTCCGATGTTCACGCCGGTGCCGTTGTACGACGTTCCCTTGTAGGCGCTGTTCAGGGTCGCGTTCGGAGTGTCATAGATAGTCGCGGCATCGGCGGGATCGACGAATAGGTACGGCGTTGAACCGGAAAAGAGGGTGAAATCCGGCTGAATCCGCCGAGTGGACGGATTGAAATGGCCCGTCGCCCCCAGTTCCGCCTGCGATTCTGGATGGAAGTCATTGAGCGAGGCGACGCCCGCGATTACCGGGGCCAGGGCGGCCGGAATCTGCGGATCGGAGATGTTCGCGTAATGGCGCTCGCCATTCACGATAAAGATATGCATGCCGGTATGGAAGGCACTCTCCACCTGGCCGAAGTTGCCCGAAAACTCGATGACGTTCCGGGCCGCAGATACCTTCCGGATCGAAAAGCCGTGGCTGGTTAGCCAGGTCTCCACCGACTGCAAGTCGGAATCCGTCAGCCCAAAGGCGGAGCCGTACTGCGCGGGAGTGAGCCACTGGTGATAGCTGGTGGAGTGAGGATTCTGAACGTCGGAAAGGTATTGATTGAGGGCGCGCTGCTGGACGGCGCTGCGCTGGAGGATCAGGCGGATGCTGCCCGTAAGCGTCGAGGCCGGAGCCGCGCCCTGGTCAAACTCCCGACGAGCGAGGGGATGGATGTTCCCGCCGAGAACGACCCTTTGGCTCTCGTCCATCGGCTGCGTCACGCGGTTCACCGCCAGGGAAGGCGGCGACTGCGACAGGACGGTGAGGGGGAGGGAGGCAGCAACGACGATCCCGGCTACGGTCAGCAACCGGGGAACTGATGAACACATCCTGGGGAATACGCCGAATACCATTTGCCATCCTGCTAGGTAAGTCCGGAAGGGAGCCCGTACCGGCCGGACGCCTGGGCGGGCCTGGAAAAATCAACGCACCGATTTCGCTCAGTTGTCCGGAGGTGGATCAGCGTAAGGCGGCTTGACTGGTGAAACAATGTATTGGGGGTTTTCATTTTCTAAACATTTCCTAACGAGATAAACCATGCATTTTCTTATATCTGATGGAATTGAGATCCTGGGACTGGGAAGCGGAGATCCTTTCGGACCGTGGTAGACTGCGCGCAGAGGTGTTGCGCGGCCGGCCATTGGGCCCTCCATCGGGCGCGAGAACAGGAGCGATGGGCAGTCGGAAATTCGCGTTCGGCGAATTTATATTTGAGGCTGAAACGGGAACCCTCACCCGCAGGAATCGTGGCTGGCACCTGCCCGAGCAATCGGCACGCCTCCTGGAGATCCTGCTGGTGCGAGCGAACACGCTCGTAAGCCGGGAGGAACTGCGACGCGTTCTGTGGCCGAATGAGGAATTCCTCGACTACGACCAGGGCATCAACGTTGCTGTCAACCGGTTGCGCAACGCTCTGCGCGACGATCCCCGGAATCCGCAGTTTCTCCAGACCATTCCCAAGCGGGGATACAGCTTTCGCGGAGAAGTTACGGAAATTTCCCTTTCCCCGGCGACTGCCCCACCGGCTGCGGAGCCTGCGGCTCCCCCGGAACCCGCGAACTTCCCCCAGAGCGATTCGCCGTCGGCTCCAGTGGCCGATCCAATTGCTGAGCGTCAGGAGATCGAGCCTGACCATCAGAGCCGATCCGGGAATGCCTCGGATCATCCCTGGCTGCGCTGGGTGGGGATTTGTGGAGCCTTCGTCATTCTCGCCGGAGGCGCCGCGTGGCTGGCTGGCTCCCATCGTGCCCTGCCGGTGCTGCACGCCACCCGCCTGGGGATTGCGCCGCTCCAGGTCAACGGCGATGCCCTGGCGCGAGATCTCGGCGAAAGCTTTCGTCTCTCGTTAAGCGACGCCATGTCGCGCCTGCCCCGCGTGCAGGTCTGCGCAGCCGGGGCTCTCGATGCCTCGCGCACCAGCATGCTCGATATTCCTCGCCTCTCCCAGGAATTGAAACTTGACGACCTTCTCCTGGGCTCCATGGCCCGCCAGGGCGACGGATACGACCTCAAGTTCGAACTGGTGCGGGCCTCCGACGCGATTCACCTGGCCTCGTTCGAATACAGCGGCACAGCCCAGGATTTCCCATCGATCCGCGAACGCCTGCAGCGCGACGTTTTCTACTACCTGCAATCGGGCGCGCCCTCGGTGCAGGCGATTAAGGGCAGCACCAACGATTCCAGGGCGTACGAATTCTATTTGCAGGGAACGTATTTGATGTTCCCGCGCGATCCGAACTCCCTGCATGAGGCGATTACGGCCTTTCAGCAGGCGATCGCGCGTGACCCAAACTTCGCCGCTGCCTACTCGGCGATGGCTGCTGCTTATCTGAAACTGAGCCCCTACAATACTGCTCCCGGCGATCGGCCGCTTCTCGAAGCGGAAAAGTTTGCGCGGAAGGCGATCCAGCTCGATCCGGTAATCGCCCAGGCTCACGCCGTGCTCGGTTTCGCCTACTATGCGCAGGACTGGAACTTCGCTCAGGGAGAATCAGAGATGCGCTATGCCATTCAGCTCGATTCGACCCAGGCCGATTACCACGACTGGCTTGCGGTGCTCCTGGTCGAGCGCGGCCGATTTGACGAGGGCATGCAGCAAATCGCGCTGGCGCACGCGGAGAACCCGCACTGGCCGGCGGTGTACGCGATGGAAGGTCTGGTTGGGGGATTCGCTCGCCGCAATCAGCAGGCGCTGGCCGCGTCGAAAACGTATCTCGCCCTCCTGCCGAACCTCCCTCTCGCGCACAACACGATGGCGTGGACCTACTTCCAGGCAGGCCGCTATCGCGACGCGATCGAAGAGTGGCGGCAAATGGCGATTTTGCAGAACGACGATGAACGTGTGCGCCTCGAAGACAAGGGCCTCGAGGTTCTGCGCACCCGGGGAATCCGCGCCTATGCGCTGCTCCGTCTCAATGCCATCAGGACGAAGCGCGGCACGGCGCAGTGGAACGACTTCATTCCCGCGGAGTGGTATGCCTGCGCCGGCGACCGCGACCAGGCGCTGGCACAGCTCGAGCAACTCGTCGCATCGCATGACCGCTACGTTTTGCAGATCGCGGTAAACCCTCTCTACGACTCCTTCCATCAGGACCCGCGGTTCCTCGCCCTTCTCGCAAAAGCTGGACTCACCGTACCGGAGTCCTTGCGTGGTGTTGATTCCCATCTCTGCGAGGTTGAATCCGACACCGCCGGGAAGCCGAAAGAAGTGTCGCCCTAGATGTGCTCAGCCTCGGTTTATCTCCTCGGAACTCTGACCAGTGGCTGACTTCCTGCCGCCGTCGGACCAGGTCGATCAGTTCCCTTCGACAACAGAGATGTCGCTGCAGATTCCCCCTTTTGAAGTCCCGGCCTGAATCCAACCTGCTGAGCGTTCTCGGAATCTTGACCGTTGGCGCAGAGCGATCCTCCGCCTCTCTCTGATGCCGATGCTCAGGATCTGTTTGCTGCGAAGGCAAGCCGCGAGATCGGGAACGCTCCGGGGTTTCTTGCCGGGAATCAGGCGCTCTCGACCGGAAGAGAAATGAAGAAGGTAGTGCCCCGGCCGACTTCGCTCTCGAACGTGAGAGTGCCTTTGTGGCGCTCCACGACAGAGCGGGCGATAGCCAGGCCCTGGCCGGTTCCACGACCCACTTCCTTGGTGGTAAAGAATGGATCGAAGATGCGCTCGCGTATGTTCTCGGGAATGCCGCTGCCGGTATCGGAGATCGCAACCAGCACCCTGGCGCCCTGCTTTTCCGTGTGTATCCGGATTTTGCCTTTCTGCTCGGTGCCGCGGACGACGTCGCCGATGGCGTGGGCGGCGTTGACCAGCAGGTTGAGAAAGACCTGATTCATATCGCCCAGGCTGCAGAGTACGGGGGGCAAATCGCCAAAATCGGTTTCGACGTCGGCCACATATTTCAGCTCGTTGCGCGCGACGGTGAGAGTGTTGAGCAGGGCCTTATTCATGTCGGCGCGCGCTACGCCCTTGCTGTCTGGATGCGCGAATTCCTTCAGGGCACGGACAATGGTCACCACGCGCTCGACGCCATCCTGGGTTTGCTCCAGGGCCTCAGGAATCTCGCGTAACAGGTAATCCATATCGATCTGCTGCGCGAGGCGGCGGAATTCAGTGAACGGACCGGCATCGTCCGCGTCGGAGGCCGGAATGGAACCTTGAATGGCGGCGAAGCAACTGCGCAGATCGCCGAAGGCGTCGTGCAGGAAGCGAACGTTGTCGCCGACGAACTGCATGGGGGTATTGATTTCGTGGGCGATGCCGGAGGCAAGGCGCCCAACCGACTCCAGCTTTTGCGCCTGGCGGAGTTCCATCTCCGCCACATCCCGTCCGGTGATATCGCGGGCGATGCACTGAATCTCCGTGGCTTCGTCATCGCGGCGAATGAGGCGGGGATTGATTTCGAGCCTGACACGCCGGCGCTCCCGGTTGCGGATATCGAGTTCAAATTTCTCCGGACGCTCGCCGTTGGCAAGGCGAGTAAAGGCCGAAACGATGCGCTGCCACTGATCCGGTTCGACGAGTTCGCTCAGACCGAGTCCTCTGGCCTCTTCGCGGGAATAGCCAAGGGTGCACTCGGCAAGGCGGTTGAGCGACGTGATACGGAGCTCCAGGTCGAGCGTGCAGACCGGATCGCTCGCGTTCTCAAACAGGTCGCGATAGCGCTCTTCTGACGCCCGAAGGCCGGCTTCGGCCCGCTGGCGCTCGATGAACTGCGTGAGGCTGTGCATCGTCGACTCGAGAGCCTGCAGAGAAGCCTCCGTAAGCGGATGGCGCGCGAATACCGCGCCCACGCCAAGAGTTTGGTTGCCATTACGCAGCGGCAGCGCGGCGAACCCCTCAAGGCCCGCGCCCGCGCCCACGCCCGGACCGGAGCCGGGTCCCTCGCTCACGGGAGCGCAGAATTGCGGCTCGCCGCAGGCAGCCAGGCGGTCGATCCCGAAAGCCTCGCGCACTTCGCGATCGTCCGGAGAGAAATCGCCTGCAGACCCCCGCAGTTCAAGCGTGCCCGAATCGGGATTCAGAATCCAGATACGGGCGAACGCAAGTTCTATGTTCCGCACGAGAGCGGTTGCGCAGACTTCGATACCCTGCGATAGATTCACAGCGCCGGCCAGCGCAATGCCGACTTCCGCGCCCAGCGTCGCCAGACGGTGGCGCTCGGCCATCTCCTCTTCGGTTCGGGCCCGCACGGTGACGTCGTGGTACAGGGCCAGCACGCCCGGAGGCTTGCCAGGCACCTCAAGGGGAACCGCATTGATCTCCACATCGAGCAGTGTTTGGTCGCGCCGCATTCGCCGCGTGATGAAGTGGACGCTGCTTCCGCTTAGACAGGTCTCAATAAGGCTTCGCGATTCGGCGGCAAGTTCTTCGGGAGCGAGCAACTCCGACACACACGCGCCCTGCAACTGGTCGCGAGAATGCTCGAACAGCTGCTCGAATGCGCTGTTCGCCATCTGAATCCGCCCATCCCTGTCGAGCACGATGATGCCCAGCGGGCTGATCTCGAACAGCGTGTTCAGATAGGCGGACTTCTCGGCCAGCTTTTCCTCGGCCTTTTTGCGATCGGAGATGTCGAGGAAGCTCTCAAGCAGGTGCGGGCGCCCGTCGATGTCGACGGGGCGCACCGTTTTGATGATGTCGCGCCGTTCGCCGGAGCTGGTGAGCAGGACGCGTTCAGAGTTGTCGACGGTTTGACCAAGATCGGTGACCGGGCAACGGCCCGTATCCGCCGGACAGACGAATTTGTGGCAGACCGCGCCGCGCACTTTTTCGATGGAGGCGCCGACCAGCGACAGCGCCACGGGGTTCGCGTCCACAATGCGGTGCGACTCCGGGTCGATCAGGAAAATGCCCGTCTCGACTCCCTTGAAGATGACGTCGAGACGCTCCCGCAACTGGCGCAGGGCATCCTCGGCACTGTCGCACCAGAGGATATCGCGGCCAGCCTGAGGCGATGGAGCCGCGACTCCCGCTTTCGTTTCGGGGATGGTCGTGGCCGAACTCCGATCGCCGGGCTCCGCGGGGGCGGAAAGAGAGACATCGGCGCGGTGCGGCGGCAGGCCGCCGAAGGTCTGTCGCGCGGTCATGGTCAGGACACTCCTGCGGGCTCGGGCACGCGGCCGGTGATGTGGGTTTCACACGCAACCGCCAGTTCGCCGAGGCCGGCGAACTTGATGACCGGCAGAAGGTGAAACGTGATGAGGCAGGCGAACATGGCCGGGCCGCCACGGACCTCGATGACATAGCCCCGGGCATCGGCGAGCAGGCGCTCCATTTCCATGCGAACGGCGGCGGGAGCGATTTGCCGGTGCAGGACGGCCATCAGCACGTCGCGCCGCCAGTGGAAGAGCCGGTCACCGGCCTGCAGCGTCTGCTGCAGAAATCCGATAATGGCACGCAGGTATTCGCCCGCCGCGCTTTCTCCGTAGTGGCTCTCGATTCTGGCCAGGGCTCGCAATCCGAACAGCACGACATAACACTGAGCATCGGAGCCGACCAGAGGTTCCAGATATTTTCTTGCGTCGGCCGCTCCCGGGAGCCCGGCAGGGCTCACAAAGCTGTCCCCCTCGCCGGAATCGTCGCCCTCAAGGCGGTCTCGCGAACCCTCCAGCAGCTGTCCTTTGCGAACAAGGGCCTTCTCCGCCATCACGGCGTGGTACTGATCGAGGCCGCTGTTGATCGCGGCAATGAGAACGTCACGCTCACACGGCTTGGTAAGGAAGTGGAGGATGTTGCCGCGATTCACGGCGTCGATGGCGGAATGAAGATCGGCGTGCCCGGTCAGCAGCATGCGCGCCGTTTCCGGAGCGCGCTTGCGCACTTCGGCGAGAAAATCGGCGCCGTTCATCCCCGGCATGCGCATATCGGAAACGACCACCGCGAAGGGGCCGTCGCGCTCGATGGTCACCAGCCCTTCCCCGCCGCTGATGGCCGTGCGGATATCGAAACGGCGGTGGAGAATCCTCTGCAGGCCCTCCAGCACCGGCGCTTCATCATCAACAAACAGGATCTTGTCGCTCACAGACGGTCCTCCCCCGGCCAGACATGCGCCGCAGCTCGCGGATCTGACCTCAGTCGCTGCTTTCAGGCTGGTGTTGCGCCCGCAAGGATGGTGTCCGTCCCGCAGAAGTCAGCCTTCTGCCTGCATCGGCAGATTCCGCAAATTCAACAGAGAAGATCCGCCGCATGATCCCTGCAGCCTTCGTGCCGATAAGAAACGGGGAATGCCATCTCACAACGCAGCGCCGGTAAAACGATCGGTGAGCGCGGCCATCCTCCGCTATCTGCAGGCGCCGGCGCTGGTGATGGCCGCCCTGGCGCTGTCGGAATTGGCGCATCCCCATATCGCCCAGGCGGAGACCTACCTCTTCCTGGCAGCAGTGGTGGCCAGCGCGTGGCGGGGAGGACGCGGGCCGGGACTGCTGGCGGCGGTCCTGGCTCCCTTCGCGCTCGATTACTTCTTCTATCCGCCTCTGTATACCTGGGGCATCAGCGCGCAGGCGCGCCCGTTTGTCGCGCCATTTTTGCTGGCGGCCATGGCGGCTGCGTGGATGAGCGCACAGCGCACGACGGCGCGGACTGCGAGCGAAATGCTCGAGCGAAGCGAAGAAAAGTACCGGCGCATCCTCAGCAACATGCCTGACGTTGCCTGGACGGGCGACGAGAGCGGCAAGGTGTTGTATATCAGTCCCAAAATCGAGGACATCCTGGGTTACAGGTCCGAGGAGATACGTCGCCGCGGGCTGCCGTTTCTGCTCTCGCGTGTGGATCCCGCCGACGTACCCGCGATCATGGAGGGGAAAGACCAGCTCTTCAGCGGCAGGAGTCCTCTCGATGTGGAGTTTCGCTGTCAGCACGCCGGTGGAGAGTGGCGCTGGCTGCACTGCCGGGCCACGAGTGTCTCGCGGGGGAACGGAGTGATCGTGGCGGACGGCGTGATGACTGATATTACCGGCCGCAAGAGCGCGGAGGTGGAGCTGCGCGCGAAGACGGCCTTTCTCGAGGCGCAGTCGAACTCCACGATCGACGGCATTCTGGTTGTGGATGAGACAGGACGCCGCATTCTCGAAAACGCACAGTTCGCGCGGATGTTCGGCATCCCGCCCGAATTGCTTGCCCAGGCCGATGACGCCCCCGTGCTGCGCCACGTTGTGCAGATGACGCGGAACCCTGAGACGTTTCTCGCCCGTGTACGTCAGCTCTACGCGCATCCCGAGGAGACCAGCAGGGATGAGATCGAACTGAAAAGCGGAACCATCCTCGACCGGTATTCTTCCCCTGTTCAAGGCGGCGACGGGAGGTTCTACGGGCGAATCTGGACGTTTCGCGACATCACGGAGCGGCGGCAACGGGAGGACCGGATGCGCGTGCTACTGGCCGCGGTCGAACAGAGTTCGTTGTCCGTCGTGATCACGGATGTGGAGGGGAACATCACCTATACCAACCGGAAGTTCACCCAGCTGACAGGGTATTCGGCAGAAGAGGCGCTGGGAAAAAATCCGAGGATCCTGAATTCAGGATATTCGTCGCCGGAGATGTATCGCGAACTGTGGAAGACGATTCGCGACGGGCGTGAGTGGAGCGGCGAGTTCCGCAACAGGAAGAAGAACGGTGAGGTGTACTGGGAAGCCGCGTCGATCTCACCGGTTCTGGACAGGCGCGGAAACATCTTCCGATTTCTCGCGCTCAAGGAAGACATTACCGAGAAACGCGCGCTCGAGACCGAGCTTCGCCAGGCGCAAAAGCTGGAAGGAATCGGTCAGCTGGCGGCTGGAATCGCCCACGAGATCAATACGCCCACGCAATTCATCACCGACAACCTCACGTTTCTGGAAGATGCCTGGACGAGCACGCTTGAAATGCTGGAGAGCTGCCGGGAGGCAGCGCGGGAGTTTGCGCCGGCGTGTGCGGCGGCGCGGCTGGATGAGGTGGAGAAGCGATGCGATTTCGCTTTCCTTCGGGAAGAGGTGCCGCGCGCCATCGAGCAGGGCCTTGAGGGTGCCGGGAGAGTGGCGTCGATTGTGCGCGCGATGAAGGAATTCTCGCATCCGGACCGGGCGGAGATGACCGACGTGGACCTGAATCGCGGCATCGCTTCGACCATCACAATCGCCCGCAATGAGTGGAAGTACGTCGCCGAAGTGGAGACGGATTTCGATTCCGATCTGCCCCCGGTGACCTGCTATCCGGGCGATATCAACCTTGTGGTGCTGAACCTGCTGGTCAACGCCGCGCGCGCGCTGCAGGAAAAGCTCAGAGGCTCAGACAAGGGAAGGATCACGGTGAGTACGCGGCGCCACGGCGATTTCGCGGAGATTGCGGTGAGCGATACAGGCGGGGGGATCCCCGCAGAAATTCAGGGACGCATCTTCGAACCCTTCTTCACCACGCGCGAAGTCGGATCCGGGACGGGCCAGGGTCTGGCGCTGGCACATACGGCGGTGGTCAGAAAGCACGGCGGGAAGATCTGGTTTGCAACGGAAGTGGGTCAGGGCACCACCTTTTTTGTGCAGATCCCGATCCATCCCACCCGGGAAGGAGAAGCAAATGGGCGTGAAGCGGCTGCTGTTTGTCGATGACGATCGCATGGTTCTGGCCGGATTGCGCCGCGCTCTGCACGATATGCGCGGCGAGTGGGAGATGACTTTCGCCGAAGAAGGAGAGGCCGCTCTCACCGTGATGCGGCAGCTGCCGTTCGACGCCGTGATTACCGATATGCGCATGCCCGGCATGGACGGCGCCGAGTTGCTGGAACGCGTGAAGGACGAGCACCCGGAGGTCATCCGTATCGTGCTGTCGGGTCAATCGGAGAAAGAAGCGATGCTGCGATCGATTGCGCCTGGGCATCAGTATCTGGCCAAGCCCTGCGACATTCGAGAGCTGAAACTGCGACTGCGCCAGGCGTTCGCTTCCCGCGATCTGGTGAGGAATCCGGCCATCGCGGCGGCGATTGCGCGCCTGCGCTCGATTCCAAGCTTGCCTGCCATTTACACCGAACTCACAGCGGCGCTTCGCGCTGAGACGACGTCGCTGGCGCAAATCGAGTCAATCATCGCCAAGGACGTGGGTATGGCCACCAAACTGCTTCAACTGGCGAACTCGGCATTCATCGGCGTTCACGGACGCGTTTCGAGTCTAAGCCAGGCCGTCTCGCTGATTGGCGTGGAGACGGTGCGGGTGCTGACTCTGTCGATCCACGTTTTTTCCCGGTTCGAACGGGGGGAGGCTTCGGCCGCCTGGCTCGCGGCGCTGTGGGAGCACAGCGTATGCGTCGCAACTCTCGCGCAGCGGATTGCCGCCGCGGAAACGGGCGATAAGGCGATGTCTGAGGAGTGCTTCGCCGCCGGGTTGCTGCACGATGTAGGCAAGGTCATTCTTCTGGGTGAGAGACCGAAAGAGTACCGCGAGATCCTCGCGCGCCTCGGGCAGGAGACTGCCTCCATCGAGACAGTGGAGACTGAGGTTCTGGGCTGCTCGCATGCCCAGCTCGGGGCTTACCTGATGAGTATGTGGGGGCTGCCGACCTCGCTCGTGCACGCGGTGGCGTACCATCACTGCCCGTCAGCCGCTATCGACCTCCAGTTTTCGCCGCTCGCTGCTATTCATTGCGCAGACGCTATCGCGCATCACGTCGCCGATGGTGAGGAGAAGGCTGTTTTCGACGAGTCGTATCTGGAAAGACTTGGCCTGAGCGGCAAGGCGGCCACTTGGCGAAACCTGCTCGACGAAATCTAAAGCTCGCTCTAAGTGTCGGACCTCTCCGGCGCCTTTGCGCGCAAGCTCCAAAGGAAGTTCCGCTCAGTCAGTCACAGCAGGGATCGTATCGCGTGAAAATCTCTTGCATTCAGTGGATTCGCGCGGTCGAAGACCCTCCAGGATGGGTGCACTCGCGCTTGCGGAAGCGCACACCTTCAGCGTAAGCGTACGTATCTCCCCTCTGGACTGGCTGCCTGTTGCTGATGACGATGGGGTATGGGATCAGGGACGCGGGTACCGCGGACGATAGAAGAGAAGCGGCGGATTGTTGAGCTGAGCCGGGAGCGAGTGTGGCGTAAATCGCGCAGGTCGAAGGCGTGATCGCGAACCAGATCTTTCAGTGGCGGCGAGCACATCGAAGTGGGAGCCTGATGATCCGCGGCGAGCGATCCGCAGCGTTGCTGCCCTAACCACATATTCTTAAGTGGATACTTGCGAAGCAAGGATCAGGCGGCCCTGGTGGCGGATCGGAGGTCGGTGGCGAGGTTCCGAGGGATCAGTTCGTCGATGCCGTTGACCGGGTGGGAAGCGACCCTGCCGAGCACCGTGCGGAGATAGAGTTCCGGATCGATGCCGTTCAGCAGTCCCGATGAGGCTATTGAAGGCGGCGGCACGATCGCCGCCGGCGTCGGACCCGGCGAACAAATAGTTCTTCCGTCCCAGAGCGACGGCGCGCAGCGCCCGCTCGGCGGCACTGTTGTCGATCTCCAGCCGGCCGTCGTCGATGTAGTGGGTGACGGCACCCGGCGCGAGAGCACATAACGGATCTCGCCCGCTGTTTCGCTCTTCGGTGAGAGCGAACGCAGCGACTTCTTCATCCAGTTGTGCGGTCATCGATACTGAGCAGCCAGCGGCACCCGCCACCAGAGCGCATCCTCAACCGGGTCAGGCTGTACGCTTACCTTTCAGCTCGACGCCATCACACAGACCGAGCTCCGGACCGGTCCGCCCCCCACAGCGTACCCCAAAAACGAAAAGGCCCCGGATTGAATCCGGGGCCTTCTCCATACGGGCTTCCAGTTCACAGATTTCTGCGGCGACTAGAGGATTGGCGTGAGCGACCAAGCCACGTTTCCCTTGTCAGGAGTGTGAGCTTGGATAAGAGTTGCCGGCTCCGCTTTTTCCGTCGTTTGCGCCAATGAGATCTCAAAAAACTTGAGCGGTCTCTTTTCGTGGGGCTTTAATTGCACCATTTGCAATGCATTTCAATAGCTCTTTAGTAATCAAATTTTAAAACTGTTGCCTCGGAGCGATCCTTGCCTACCCTGGCAGTGGCCTCGACCGACGATGATGTGAGTAAGAAATTCTGGGGATCGTGTGGAATTTTCGCTGTGCCGCAAAGTGCGATTCCCTGAGCTGTGTGGGTCGCTATGCAGAATGTGAAAGTTATAACGCACACCGAGCCTTGTGAGCCTCCGAAAACCTCTTCATGCAAATGGCGATAGACGTGCCTATCCTCGAGCAGGCCTCCATTCCGTACCCGCTGATTCGGTTCCTAAAGTAACCATATTCTGCGCATTTTGCGCGATTATTAGTTACTTTTAGCCGGTTGTCTGATATACAGCGATTACTGTTTCCCAAAATCTGGCCGATTCACAGAACACAAACAAGAGGTTGATGCAGTGCAAGCACAATTCTGGTTTTTGGCTTTTCGATTTCAAAAGAATCGAGGTCTGAACTTAACGCGTCAGTGGGCGCCGATTGCCGCGGCGAGCATTTTTGCTATCGCGATATCCGTCGGGACCCCCGCGTGGGGTTTGGCGGAAGGCGGGGTGAATCAGCCTGTCGAAGGCATTCGTTGGAGCGAGGTCTCAGAGGGGATTGGCCTGGCGCCGACCGTCGCGCCAGAACTGAGTTCGCTGAGTTGCGCGAAGGGAACGATCACGGGGACCGGTACCGATTCCTGTACGGTCACGCTGACGGAAGCCGCTTCCTCGGGCGGATTGAAGATTTCGCTGAACAGCAGCGACACCGAGCATATCTCGGTACCTGCGGCCGTAACGGTAGCCGCGGATGAAACCACGGCAACGTTTACGGCGACGGTAGCAGCGGCATACACAACCCACAACGTGACGGTAACGGCGGCTTACAACGGCATTTCAAAGACTTATACGGTCGATCTGATCGCGCCGGCGCTGAGCGGGTTTAGCTGTACGAAGGGAACGATCACAGGCGCAGGAAGCGACTCGTGCACAGTGACGCTCACCGCGGGAGCGCCGTCGGATGGCTTGGATATTGCACTCAAGAGCAGCGACGGCACGCACATTCCCGTACCCGGGGGGGTGACCGTGGCCAAGGGCGCAACTACGGCAAAGTTTACCGCCACCGTAGCTGCGGCGTATACAACCCACACAGTTACACTGACTGCGAGCGACGGCGGTGTTTCGAAGACTTACGCCATCGATCTTGTGGCACCTGGACTGAGCTCCCTGAGCTGCACGAAGGGAACGATCAACGGAGCGGGTACCGACTCATGTACTGTGACGCTGACGGCGGGAGCGCCGTCGGACGGCTTGGATGTGACGCTGAAAAGCAGCGATGGCGCGCACATTCCCGTGCCCGAAGGGGTGATCGTGGCAGAAGGCGCAACGTCTGCAACGTTCACCGCCACCGTAGCTGCGGCGGCCGTGACCCACACCGTAACGCTGACGGCGGACTATAACGGAGTTTCGAAGACGTACGCCATCGATCTTGTACCTCCGGCGCTGAGTTCGCTTAGTTGCGCAAAGGGAACGCTTACCACTGTGGGCACGGACTCATGCACGGTAACGCTGACCGGGGGTGCATCGAATGGGATGGCGGTTGGGCTGAACAGCAGCGACAGCAAGCACATCACGGTGCCAGCTTCGGTCTCGATCAGCCCGGGCGCTACTACGGCTACGTTTACGGCCACGGTGATAGCGGAAGCGTCCACAACCCATACAGCAACCCTCACGGCAAGCGACGCAGGTGTTTCGAAGACCTACGCCATCGACCTTGTCGCGCCGCAGCTGAGCGTCCTGAGTTGTACGAGCGCGACGATCACCGGCGCAGGGAGCGATACATGCACAGTGACTCTGACGGCGGCAGCGCCGTCGGGAGGGCTGGACGTTGATCTCGTAAGCAGCGACGTCGCACACATCCCCGTTCCCGGGTCGGTATTAGTGGCAAACGGCGCGACATCCGCCACGTTTACAGCCACGATAGCGGCTGCAGCCGCAACCCACACAGTCACACTGACGGCGAGCGAAGGTGGCGTTTCCAAAACTTACGCCATCGATCTGCTGGTGTCGTCGCCGGGCCTGACCCTGGGCTCAACGAGTGTCGCATTCGGCGACGTGACCCTCAATAAGCCGGCAACACAGTCGGTGCTGCTGACATCCTCCGGATCGGCTCCACTGACCATCAGCCTGGGCAAAGTGACGGGAACCGGGTTTAGCCTGCCGGGCGTGACCTTCCCGATCACGCTCAATCCCGGTGCCTCCATGGAACTGGACCTTGAGTTTGATCCCAGCGCCACTGGATCGTCGAGCGGTCTTGCAACCTTTACGACGAACACCTCGACTGGCAGCGCAACGATAGCGCTCACCGGGACCGGAGTAACGGCGGCGTATGTTGTGAATCTTGCATGGGATGCCCCGACAGGTTCGTCCGATCCCGTCGCAGGCTATGACATCTATCGTGCTGTGAGCGGGAGTTCGTCGTACGAGCTGCTGAATTCCGGTCTGATTGGCTCTACAAGCTACGGAGACACAACCGTGCAGAGTGGGACAACCTATATCTATTACGTTGTCAGTGTCGACGCCTCGGGCAATCAAAGCGCTCCATCGAATGAGTTCACCGCTGTGGTCCCATAGGCCTCATTCGCGAACGACTCAAGTAATCCTCAAAGAGGTCTCGGAACTGGGTGGAACCAAACCCGAGGCCTCGCCGCTGCATCGCAGAGGGGACCAATTTGACGGGCCAGAGATCGATCACGCTGTTTCGGCTACATCCTGATCGTGACCGTCTTGATCTCGGTGTATTGCTGAAGCCCGTATTCTCCCAGTTCCCTTCCGATCCCTGATTGTTTGAATCCGCCGAACGGAGCACGGGTGTCGAGGACGTTGTAGCAATTGACCCAAACCGTCCCCGCACGGACGCTGTTGGCTACCGCATGGGCCTTACGGATATCTCGGGTCCAGACGCCCGCGGCCAGGCCATAGATGGTGCGATTGGCGCGATCGACTACATCATCGAGATCGCGAAACGGAATGACGCTCATGACGGGCCCGAAAATCTCCTCGCGAGCGATCTTCATCTCGTCGCGAACATCTGCAAAGACTGTGGGTTCAACAAAATAACCGCGTGTACCGATGCGGCGGCCGCCACACGCCAGCGCGGCGCCCTCCTCTCGCCCCGATTCGATATAGCCCATCACCTTATTCAACTGTTCCTGATCGACCTGAGGTCCCTGTTCCGTGGCCAGATCCATCGGATCGCCGACGACTCGTTTGCGCGCACGATCTGCACTCTTCTGAACAAATGAATCGTAAATGGCCTGCTCGACGTAGACTCGGGACCCTGCGCAGCACACTTGTCCCTGATTGGAAAACAGGCCAAGGTGCGCTCCTTCGACGGCCTCGTCAAGATCGACATCGGCGAAGATGATATTGGGGCTCTTCCCTCCCATCTCCAGAGTGATCCGTTTGAGATTCGATTTCGCGGCCGCTTCCAGAATCAAACGGCCCACGTCTGTCGATCCGGTAAAGGCCACCTTGTCCACATCCATATGGCTGGCGATCGCCGCGCCCGCGGTGGGACCGAATCCAGGCAGCAGATTCACCACACCCTCAGGGAAGCCGGCTTCGAGGATCAGTTCTCCAATCCGCAGGGCGGAAAGGGGGGTCTGCTCAGCGGGTTTTAGAACGACGGTATTCCCGGTCGCAAGAGCAGGCGCGAGTTTCCAGGCCTGCATCAGCATCGGATAATTCCAGGGAATGATCTGACCGACGACCCCAATAGGCTCATGACGCGTATAACAGAAGTACTCGCCGTCAATCGGGATTGTCTTCCCGTGGACCTTATCCGCCCATCCGGCGAAGTAGCGATAGCAGGCGATCGTTTTTGGAACATCAACGCGCCTCGCAAGCGAAACGGGCTTTCCATTATCGAGGGATTCGAGACGGGCAAGTTCCTCGCCGTGAGCTTCAATAAGGTCAGCGAGGCGGTGCAACAATCTGCCGCGCTCCGATGCATTCATTTTCCGCCAGGATCCCCTCTCGAAAGCATTGCGCGCCGCACGCACTGCCTTGTCCACGTCCGTAGCTCCGGCAGCGGCCACCTGACAGATCTCTTCCCCTGTCGCCGGATTGCAGGTACCGAATGTCTCGCCCGACTCGCTCGAAACCCACCGGTTTCCGATGAGAAGTTTTGTGGCAGAAATATTGAACGAAACTTCGGCAGGTTGTGATGCAATAGAGGACATCGAATCGCACTCTCTTTCAAAGTATCGTGTCTGGAAAACTGACCGCGATGGCCGCGCCGCTATTCTAGGCCAGAATCATTGCGGCAGAGAAAAGAAGGAAAGGGCCGCAGATGCAAACTGGTGAACTGGCAACGACTGACAGGAAATATCAGATTCACTCCCTGCACCACCCGGTCGACGAGCAGGATACGCTCATTTTCGTGAGCGGCAAGGGAATCAGAATTCGCGACACAGAGGGTCGAGAGTACATTGACGGGCTCTCCGGTCTCTGGAACGTGAATATTGGGCACGGCCGCACAGAAATGGCCCAGGCCGCAGCGAAACAAATGAACGACCTTGCCTATTTTTCAGGATATGCAGGGTCGGCGACCATTCCCTCGATCGTGCTGGCCGAGCGTCTGATAAAGCTGGCTCCGGCCATGGCCACTGTGTTCTTCACTTCGGGCGGCGCAGAAGCGAACGAGTCGGCATTCAAGACCGCTCGCTATTACTGGAAGGTGATGGGAAAACCCGAAAAGGTAAAGATCATCTCAAGAATCCACGGCTACCACGGCGTTACTCTTCAGGCAATGAGCGCGACTGGTATCTCTGCCTACTGGAAAATGTTTGAGCCGAGGGTACCGGGATTTATTCACATTCCAACCTGTTATCCCTATCGCTTTGTACCGGCCAATGCCGGAGAAACACCGGGCTCCGCGGCAGCAGACGAGCTGGAGAAGGCAATCCTGAGGGAAGGCCCGGATTCAGTGGCTGCATTCATTGGTGAACCGATTCACGGCGCGGGAGGAGTGATTTACCCAACCGACGACTACTGGCCCCGGATCCGTGCTATTTGCGATCGTTACGGGGTTCTGCTGATTGCTGACGAGATCATCACCGGTTTCGGGCGAACAGGCCGCTGGTTCGGGCTCGAGCACTGGAATGTAACTCCCGATATCCTCTCCTTTGCCAAAGGAGTAACTTCCGGATATCTTCCGCTGGGCGGAATTATGGTAACTCGCACCATTCAAAATGCTCTGGACTCGGTGGAACCGGCGAACCGCTGGATGCATGGGTACACCAACTCCGGGCACCCTGCCTGCTGCGCAGCGGCTCTCCAGAATATCAATATCATCGAATCCGAGGGTCTGGCTGAGAATTCCAGAAGGATGGGAGATGCGCTCTTGTACGCCTTGCAGGATACTTTCGGCGATCACCCGAATGTTGGGGATATTCGCGGAGGCAAGGGTCTGCTGGCAGCTCTGGAATTTGTCGAAGATCGAAGCAGCCGGAAGAGTTTCGCGGTTGAGAGGGATTTTGGCAACCGCCTGAGGAGGGAATTGCGTAAGCGCGGAGTAATCACCCGCACGCGATCTGCCGCGGGCGAGCACCCGGCTCCCGGCGATCAGGTATTGTTCGCACCTCCGCTCATGATCGCGGAGGCCGACATTCACAATTTGGTTGCGATTACGAAGGAAGCCGTGGAAACGGTCCTTCGCAATTGAATACCGAACAAAATTGAAACAGGACCGTTCGGCCGAGCGGCTATGTCCCGGACCGCTTGTCCCGCGGCGAGGCGGTCGTGTCGCTCGCAGCTGCGGTCGTGCCGTCCGCAGCTTGTTTTTCGCGAGCCTGATCAATCGCGAGCACGGCATAGCCGGTGGCCGCATCACTCATGAAGCGCCCCACTTCGCTGTCTGGAGGTCGGAGGACATTGAGAGACGGAGCCCACCAACTGCCATCCTGATACTGATGACTCCGCAACCACTCGAGGCCACGCTGAACCGCTCGGTCCTGAATTGCGACTCCGGCCTTCTCCAGTCCCAGCACAGCTAGGCCGGTTCCACACCCGTCGCTGCCATCCCTTCCGCCGCCGGGCCGGAACATATCCAGCATCTCGGGCTTCCGGACGACTCGGTCATCGAGTGATCCCAAAGACCAGCCGCCATCGGGATGCTGCAGACGCTCAATTTTCTGAGCCAGTTGGCTTCGCTGCGTGTTGCTGACGAGGCCATCCATTGATTCGCCTGCCCAAACCACAAAGAGCTGGTTAATTGTCGGCTGGTCGGAGTAGGTCCTGCGCAAGTAGTCCTGAAGCTGGTTCACATGCGGCCGGACGGCAGGTTCATCTCGGTATGATTTCGGAGTATTGTTCACCCCAATGGCCATCAGGGCTGCCCCCCAGTAGGCAGATTCCGGCGACTCCCACGGAGATTCGTGGAAGTCCTGCCACGGCCAACCGCCCGACGAGTTCTGGAGCGCCCAGGCCTCGTCAAATGCCTGGCGCGTGACCGAGGTGAACTGTCCGCTTCTTCGGTCGTAGGCCGCAAGCACAAATGCGTTTAGCACCGATTCCGTCCCGCGTGACGGTTGAGCATGAGCAGCGTCGGTGTAATAGGGAGTGGTCTGCGACCAGTGTGTGACGCGCGTTTCGATGCTCCCGAGCATCTTTAGCTCAGCAGGACTGAGCCCGTTCTCGCTGAGCTGGGCGCGGAGGTCCGGGCGGACCAGCGCATACGGCAGCACGGTATGACAGGAGATACAGATCGTTCCGTGATCCTTCTGTGCGCGCTGCCAGCCTTGCCACCAGGATTCCCGATAATCCAGATAAGCCGCGGCCTCCGCTGGGCTCCAGGTATGCTGAAAGGCTCCGCGAGAGAGTGTCGGACTGACGTCGGCCCGTCTGGCTGCCCGAAAGAACGCCCCCGCTGACACGACCACGAGGAGAACGCCGAGACACAGCACCACGCGCTTCATTGACCCTCCGTTCGCCTCAGTAATTCTGGTGCGGGATACGACTCCATCGATTCACGAGCTATTACGAAGCTTCCCTCCGCCACCTTCAGGTGAGCGGGGTTTCCGATGACGCTAGCACCGCACTATATTGGCGGCATTCAGGCCGCGAGTCGCATTGCGAGTATCAATGACTAACCGTGCCTGGTCGACGATCGCGGCATAGTCGTACTGCGAATGATCTGTGACGATGATGACACAATCAAACTCCGGGATTCGATCCAGGGGAGTGCAGGTCATGTTGAGGGCGTACTTGCGCCCCTGTCCCACACTGGCAAAGAAAGGATCGTTATACTCCACGCTTGCGCCACGCTGTTGCAGGAGTTCGATGATGCTCAGAGAAGGTGACTCTCGGAGGTCATCAATATCCCGCTTGTAGGCGACTCCCAATATGAGGATCCGGGAGCCGCAAAGAGCTCGTCCGCGCCGGCTTAAGGCGTCAATCACATTTTCAGCGACAAAATATGGCATCGCTAGGTTGATTTCGCCGGCCAGTTCGATGAACCGGGTACGAAAATCGAATTCCTTTGCCTTCCAGGAAAGATAGAAAGGATCGATCGGAATGCAATGTCCGCCGAGTCCGGGGCCCGGGTAAAAGGCCTGGAATCCAAATGGCTTCGTTTTGGCCGCATCGATCACTTCGAACAAGTCTATGTTCATGCGCATGCAGAGCTGCTTGAGCTCGTTGACAAGAGCGATGTTGACACAGCGATAAATGTTTTCGAGCAATTTGGTCATCTCCGCCGCGGCAGGAGAGGAGACGAGTACGGTTCGGGTGAAAATCGTCCCATAGACCGCAGAAGCAAGCTCCGAGGCTTCAGGACTGCATCCACCAATCACCTTAGGGATATCGCGCCGCGCCACAGTGTCGTTGCCCGGATCTTCTCTTTCCGGCGAAAACGCCGCATAAATCCCAGAGGCCCCGGCTTCTCGGGCTACTCGCAGTCCGCAGCTGTTCCCGGCCTCAAGCAGGGGAACGACGACTTCTTCAGTGGTGCCGGGGTAGGTCGTGCTCTCCAAAATGATGAGCTGCCCCTCGCGTACATGCGGCGCAATGCAGCGAACTGTATCAGTGATGTAACTGAGGTCCGGCTCATGGTGTTCGTTGAGCGGCGTTGGAACGCAGATGATGACGACATCCATCTGCGAGACCTCCGCATAGTTTTCGGTCGCCCGAAAGCCGTTCTGCCTGGCGAGCTCAATATCCTCCCGCGGAATGCGGACAATATAGGACTCGCCTCGGTTCAGGCTGTCGACTTTGCGCTGGTCTATATCGAATCCGGTGATTTTAAACCGCTGCTGACTGAAGAGCAGTGCCAGTGGCAGGCCAACATAACCCATGCCGATAATACCGATTTGAGCATCGCGGGAGTCGATCCGCTGCCTGATTTCGCTGAGTCTATCCGAGATCGTTGCAATCATAGATGGTCATTTCCACTGTGTTTCTGGACTATAGCATTTACCGCGCCTTTGCTCTGCCTCACGCGATACGGTGTAACTGTGATATCCGGATCTAAGCGACCGGCAAGGTGTTAAGAGAAGCGGATGCGGGGGTTTGAGAACGCCTGAAATCCCACCCGGTTTCGTTGAGGCGCGACACAATATCTCGCCCGATGAGCAAGGACGCGGTAGCGGCTGGCGAGGGGACATTGCAAACGTGGAGAATGCGGCGCTGCTGCGCAAATTCGAAGTCATCCAGCAGTTTTCCCGATCGATCGAGGGCCTGCGCGCGTACTCCCGAACCTCCGGGGCGGATGTCGTCTTCAGTAAGCGCAGGCATGAGCTTTTGCAAAGCCTCTGTGAATGCGCGCTTGCTGAAGGAACGATGAAATTCGCTCAAGCCCATCCTCCAGTATTTGGCACCCATTTTCCAGAATCCACCGAAGGCAGCCAAAGATGCGGAGTCCGCCAGATTAAACGATGTTCGCTTGTAACCCTCGCGCTGGAACGCCAGGACCGCGTTCGGGCCAGCCTCCACTCCCCCATGAATGCGTTTGGTAAAGTGGACCCCCAGAAATGGAAACCGTGGATCAGGTACCGGGTAGATCAGGCCGCGAATGAGATGGTGTTTTTCGGGAACGATCTCATAATATTCGCCGCGGAACGGAACAATGCGAATTCCCAGGCTGGCACCCGCCATCTCGGCGATGCGATCGCTGTGGAGGCCAGCGCAGTTGATAACATAGCGCGCATGAATTACACCTGACGCGGTCTCCAGCGCTACTTCGGTTAGCCCGGATGCGATCCCGTTGATTCCGGAGCTCGTCAGAATTTCGCCGCCGGCATTTCTGATTAACTCCGCGTATTTTTGAGCGACGATCCTGTAATCCGTGATCCCCGTGCCAGGCACATGAATCCCGCGGATGCCTGTTGCGTTGGGCTCAATTTCGCGAATTTCACCCGCACTTAGCTCTCTGAGGTCAGGGACGCCGTTGGCGCGGCCGCGACGAAGCAGTTCTTCCAGAGCCGGAACTTCCTCCAGGCTTGTGGCCACAATAACTTTGCCGCAGATTTCGTGCGGAACTCCATAATCTCGGCAGAACTGCACCATCGCTGCCGCACCTTCAACGCAGAGCCGGGCCTTCAATGAACCGGGCTTGTAATAAAGCCCTGAGTGGATCACTCCACTGTTGCGGCCAGTCTGATGCACAGCCACCTCCGGCTCCTTTTCGAGGATGAGGATCCTGAGTCCGGGCTGACGGCGGACGAGTTGCAGTCCAACCGCAAGTCCGACGATTCCCGCGCCGATGATGGCGATGTCGCACTGCCGATCTGACATAATTACCTAGCCTGCCACCGTTGCTGCCGTCGCCTGTTGTGCGCGTTCTCCAAGGTACGTATGCAATCCTTCGCGCCAGTGAGTGTATACATTCATCTGCGCAGCCTTCAGCGCGTCGTTCTCGAGGACTGAATAGCTCGGGCGTGGCACTTTCGCCTGGAATTCCGCTGCGCTGGCCTTCTCGAGCCGTACCTGGGTGCCAGTCGCATCGAAAATCTCACGCGCAAACTCGTACCAGGAGCAACTTCCCTCCGCTGTCGCGTGGTAGAGCCCGTAAGAGTTGGAGCGACTGAGAACAACCAATTGCGCGGCAATTTGCGCGGTTGGTGTCGGTGTAACGAATTCTTCGCCCACGACGCGCACTTCGCCACGTTCGCGAGCGAGCTTCAGCATGAGCTCAACGAAATTGAGGCCGCCTTTCGCACGGCAGGGATGATGGCCGTAGATCGCAGAGACGCGCACAACGAAGTGCCTATCTGCCGTTGTCGCTGTAAACCGCTCCGCGGCCAGCTTGGAAATCCCATACGCGTTGAGGGGATTGGCTGCGTCCGTCTCCACATAGGGAGAACCCTTTTTCCCGTCGAACACGTAATCCGTGCTGATATAAACAACCGGCACGCCGGCCTGCTGCGCCCATGCCGCAACATTGCGAGCTCCGATTGCGTTGGTCTGAAGCGCGCGTTCAGGATCGGCTTGACATTTGTCCACGTGGTGCATGGCCGCGGTATTCACGATGAAATCGGGATTAGCCGCCGCCAGTGCCTCAGTGACCGAGGCCGCGGACGACAACTCCATGACAGAGTGCGTCAGTGCCGCAACCTCGTCGCGATTCTTCCGAAACGCAACGCAAATGTCGCTTCCGAGTTGCCCATCCGCTCCGATGACTGCAATTTTCACGCCCGCACCCCTGCGGCCAGTCCCTCGTCCGCCGTTACAACCGGACTCGCCGGCTCCAGCTCTTTGAATACGCGGATGTTGTAGTAGTTCGGGTTATTCCAGTCGCTGCACTTATCCATGTTGTCGATGAGATTGCGAACGATGGACTGGACACTTTGATGCGGATGGAAGCTCAACACGGTCTTCGCGCGCTCGATTGAAACTTTGTAGTTGCGGACGTCCTTTACGTGGAGAATTTCCAGCGCGACTCTTCTGCCAAGCTCCTGCTCGAGGGCCAGTTTCACCAGGTCGGCGATTTCACCGACGGTGTGATTGCCGGATGCGATATTGAATATCCCGCTCAGCGATTCACTGGCCTCCACAGCCCGCACGTAGGCCATGGCAGCGTCATCGATACTCAGGAAGGGGCGCCAGATCGCAGGGTTGTTCACGCGGATGACGCCCGCTTCCATCGCGCACTTGAACATTGTGTTGACAAGCAAATCGAACCGCATTCGAGGGCTATAGCCGGAAACTGTCCCCTTGCGAAGTGAAATCACCGAAAACTCTTTCGTGACCATCTGCATGACCGCTCGTTCGCCCTGAAGCTTGGAAATTCCGTATGGATAGGCAGAACTGACAGGCTGGTCTTCGTCGAATAGCTGATCTTCCGTGTAACCGTAGACCGAACAGGAACTCGCGTAAATATAGCGACGGACGCCGGCCTTTTTGGCAATGTATGCCAAATACGCGGGTGCCGAGGCATTAAAAATGAAGTTCTTACTCGGCGAAAAATCGGCCATCGGATCGTTGGACAGACCGGCAAGGAAGATCACCTGATCGAAGTCGGCGAGATCGGAGACCTCGAGTGCAAATATATCCTTGTGAAGAATCTTTACTGAAGGTGGCAGATGGTTGCCGAACCAAAACAGGTCGACAACGCTGATTTCATAGCCGCGCTCCAGAAGTCTCGGAATTAAAACCGATCCAACATAGCCGGCGCCGCCCGCGATCAAAATACGCATATAGTGTCCTTTCGTCTCCTGGAGCTTTCAAAGTCAACTACGGTTAATAAACAATATTGGAAGAGAGCGGTGAACTCAGCCAGTCTGTTAGTGTCTGCGCCCTCGCATCCTTCTCCGACACCTGAACATCTTTCAGGGGCCACTCGACCCCAATTGTGGGATCCTTATAGAGCACACCGGATTCACCACCGGAGTTGTACAGGCCTGTGCACTTGTACTGCACCTCGCATTCATCCGTAAGGGCACAAAAACCCCGCGCGAAGCCATAAGGGGCATAGATCTGCTTTTTGTTGTCCGCGCTCACTTCGAGTCCCAGCCACTTACCGATGGTTGGAGAACCCTTTCGGATGTCTACAGCGACCAAAAACGCGGCTCCCCGGGTGACCCGCATCAGCTTGCTCATGGGTGGTTCCCACTGAAAATGGAGACCCCGAAGTACGCCTTTCGAAGATCGCGAATGATTGTCCTGAACCCATTCGGTGGGAAGCCCCAGATCACGAAAATTGTCAGCGCGATAGGTCTCCATGAAAAAGCCCCGGCTATCGCCGAGCACTTTGGGAACAAGCACCGCAACCGCCCCATTGAAATGTCTGCTGTCCAGCTCCAGTGGCATAACGCGCTCTCTCCTGTTGAGTATGCGTGATTTGGAATGCTTGTTTCGGTCGATGAGGGCAGTTTGTTTAGTGGCTAGCCAAGCTATCGACGTGATCGTCTGGAAGGTGAAGCGGCCAGTCAGATCAATATCCGCCGGCCGCCGCGTATAAATCCGTGCTGGTCGTGCGAGTGAGATAGTTCAGGAAGTCCTGAAAAGAGTTCAATCCGGAAACTGAGCTGTTATCCAGCAGAATTCCAAATTCCTCTTCGACGACGGCGAGAAGGGTGACGCCGGCAACGGAATCCCAGTTCCTTACATTGGTCGATGATGCGGAAACAACCTGATCGATTGTTAGTTCGGGAAAAACTGCTAAAAAACAGTTCGTGAGGCGGGCCTGTATTTTATTCATCAATCATCTCCGGAGTATGAAGGACGGTTTCCAAAAAGGCATCAAGCAGTGATCGGGATGCATTGCATTCCGGTGCGGGAGGCGAGCCCAGCAACCTGCTGAGAAAGTCGCGCAGAGGTCCGTTTCTCTCCGTCTGCTGGTAACTGAAGCGAACTTCTTCCGGCCTGAAGCGGGCAAGCAGCTCGGCGAGGCAGCGATGTTCGATATGGCGAGAGAAGGCTCGGCAGCTCATGACCCAGGTGCTCACCGAAAGCCTCGTGCCGCACAGGGTACCGGCCAGCACGGCAATCCTGCCAAGAGGTCCAAACTTATCCCGATACGAAGAGACCATCAGAAAAGCACCGGGATTGGAAAGGAGTGCGCGCCAGGATGCCTCGGTGTGCCGAGCGCCGTTGAGATTGAACTGATTGGTTTTGTTCACTAGTTCCAGGACTCGAGGATCCAAAGGCTCCCGCTCGAATGTAAATGAGACTTCGGCTTCGGTCTGGTCGAGGAAATTCGTATCGGTCGCCGACTCCGCGGCCACGTCGCGGGTCCTCGTGCGCCGGATACTTGCGAGGCGAAGGCCATCCTCTTCGGTGACGGTATTTTTGCCAAATCTGTCGCGCAATCGGGCGATAAGTCCATATATTTCGAGGTCGTCTCCGGAGGGAAACTGTACGCACTCAATGCCGGGATGTGCCGCCTCGACCTCAGCCAGCTCCAATGGACTGTCATCGACGAAAACAACCGCGTCGGCCGCGATGTTCCACGCCTCGAGAATCCGGGCGATGGATTCGGATTTTGCATTCCAGTGAGCCTCCACAGGAAAGAAAGCGGAAGGAGCGACAGCCAGATCGGCGCGGGCGAAAGCTTCCTCGACGAGAGCAGGATCGTTCTTGCTGGCCACAGCGAGAAGCACGCCTGCGCCTGCCAGCGAGCCGAGGAAGCGCTGATAAAAGGCATGAATCTGGCTGTGGTGCTCCAGATCCCAGGAAATACCGCCAACACCGTCCTCGCCGAGTATGCCGTTCCAAAAAGTGCCATCGAGGTCCGTGATCAGACCTTTCTTCGGCGTTGAGCGCAAAGCCAGTGAGGCCAGCAAATTAGCGAGGGTGGAAGCGTAAGGAATGAGGTAAGGGAAACCAGTCCGCAAATCTGCCTGCAGATCGAACCGTTCCGATGGAGGCGACTGAAGATCCAGTTGCTGCGCGCTGAGAAGTCGCACATGCGGAAGGCCGGCGAGCGACGACGCCAGCGACTGTATCACGCCGTGCAAATCAACTTCAAAGGCGCTCTTCTGCCAACCCGGCGTATGGGCAAGCGGAAGCAACGGCAGGGTAGGCATGCAGACTGACAAAGGGAGGGGAGCTGCGTTCCCAACGGCATGGAGGAACTGTGCCGCGTGTTGCTTGGCTGTGGCCACAATGTCAGAGAGTTCGTCCTTGCTCCAGCGGGCGCCGCTGCGAATGCCGAGGCGGGGATCGAGATCGCACCACTCCACGACTACGACCGCGAATTCGAATTTAGCTTCGGGAAGCCGCCGCATGTTACCGGCGAGATCGCCGTAAAGTCCCTCGGCTATTTCGATCGACCGGCCCGGGATGCGCCGAACAAGTTCCGCCGTCAGGAATGTTTTGAGATGAAGGGGCGTGAAGCCCGTAACGAGAGCGCAGGGCAGCGTTGGACCTCCCCGGCTGTGCATCGACTTCACGGTGTTCAGCGCTTCCAGCAATTTCATGAAGGATGGGGGTTCTGTGGATTCAGAGGATGGTTAAAGCCGGCCGTGACGCAGCCGATGCAATTCCTGATTGACTGCCAGGCCCGTGCGCTGCAGGCGGAGGAAAGCGGTCCGCTGAGACTGCTTCGCGAGCGTCGGAGAGTCGGATGGCTTCCTGCGAAATGCTGCCCTGCAGTCGCTGGCGCTTCTGAGCACACAGGTAGTCGAGCCAGTTTCTGTAGAGGAAGTTCGAGGTAGAGCGCCATGAGTTCACAACCACCGCTCGGTCGAGAACCGAAGCGACCGCCCCCATCAATGCCTCGCGGCGAGAAAGCTGTGCTTCGCGAGCGAAGTTGGCGAGAGCATCGCTTGTCTCGCCGTCGAAATAGCCACAGGGAATCGATGGATACGATGCGGTTTCGCCACGCAGATAGCGAGCGACATCCCTGCGGTATTCGAGCAACAGTGTATGCCCTTCGTATTCGGGATGTCCCTGAAAAAAAATGAACAGGCCCCCGTTTTGCCGAACAAACGTATCGACGCCCGCACCGATGGTCCGCGTGAGCACACGATAGCCGTGGCGCTCAAGATCTTCTTCGGGCAGCCCGTTCCACCTGGAGTGGGGAAGCCGGAAGTCCGGTGGAGTGCTCGTGACCAGCTGATGGTCGAGAACGCGCTCGCAGTTATAAATGCCGCTGTGCTTGCGCTCGCTCTTCACTCGCCGAATTCCATCCATGGCAAGGACTGCGGCATGGGCAGCCAAACAGGACCAGATGCTTGAAGTAGCATTGTATTGCGCCCAGTTGAGTACCCATCTAAAGCTGTCCCAGTACGGCTCGTCCTCAAGGTTCGCGGTAAGAGGCTCGCGCCCAGTCACGATGAGACCATCGAGCTGGGTTTCCGAAAGCTGAGTGGTGCCTTGATAGTTCCCGGCGACATGCCTGGCTGCTGCCTCGCCCCGGTTGATGCCGGGCAGTGAATAGCGGAGCAGTCGAATCGACATTCCGTCAGACGCGGATTCGAGCAGCGAAACAAATTGCCGTTCGGTTGCTTCGAGCGCGCCGTCGGACATGTTGTTGATCAGTCCGATGGTAAGCTGCCGCGATGCCCGATCGACGCAATCTGCCGAGGGTTTGTCACAGAGCTTACTGGTGCATGCCTGGGGATTGTCAGTTAGTTGAGGAAGGGTCAGAGAGACGGGCATTTGAGTCTCCGGGAATCTGGTGATTCAACGAGGTCAGAGAAGATGAGACGGTCAATTTGCGGCGCCGAGCGCCTGATTCAGATCCGTCAAAATGTCGTCAATGTGCTCGATACCGATACTTAGGCGAATCATGCCGGGAGTCACTCCGGCACGGCTTTGTTCCTCGGGCGACATCTGCCGGTGCGTGGTTGAAGCCGGATGACAGGCCAGGGACTTGGCATCGCCGAGGTTGACGAGGCGCGTGACCAGCTTCAGCGCGTCGTAAAAGCGAACGGCTGCCTCAAAGCCTCCACGAATTTCGAACGCGATGAGGGAGCACGCGTGGCCGCCAAGGTATTTCTGCGCCAGCGCATGATACGGATTCTCAGGAAAACCGGCGTAGTTCACACGCTCCACCCTGGCATGACCGCGCAGGAACTCGGCCGCCAGTTTCGCATTGTGCACGTGGCGCTCCACGCGAAGTGGGACCGTTTCGATTCCCTGCAACAGCAGAAACGCACTCAGGGGCGCAAGCACGGCGCCGGTCGCACGCTGATAGACGCTGCGACAGCGCCCTAGAAACGCCGCTCGGCCATAGTGCTCGGTATAAACGAGACCATGGTAGGACGCGTCGGGTTCGCAGAAAATACGAAACTTTGAAGCGTGCTCCTGCCATGGGAAGTTGCCGCCGTCGACGATCGCGCCACCCAGTGTGGTCCCGTGCCCGCCCATGAACTTCGTAAGCGAATGGACAACAACGTCTGCGCCGTACTCAATCGGTCGCAGGAGCACAGGCGTCGCTACTGTGTTGTCGACAATCAGAGGGACCCCGTGTTGGTGGGCTACGCGGGCTAGTTCCTCGATGTCGCAGATGTTGCCGGCGGGATTACCGACGCTTTCGCAGAAGATGCCGCGAGTGTTGGCATCGATCAGGCGTGCGATAGCCTCCGGCTGATCTGACTCGGCGAAGCGGACCTCAACGCCCTGGCGGGGCAGTATGTGCGCGAAGAGCGTGTGGGTGGTGCCGTAGAGCTGAGGTACGGAGACAAGGTTGCAGCCGAGCTCGGTAACGTTCTGCACGGCATAGGCAACGGCAGCCTGGCCGCTCCCTACACACAGCGACCCCACGCCGCCTTCAAGAGCGGCCACTCGCCGCTCCAGCACATCTGTCGTGGGATTGGAAATACGCGTGTACCGATAGCCTTCCGCTTCGAGGTTGAAGAGCGCAGCTGCGTGGTCGGCACTGTCGAACGCGTAGGCAACGGTCTGATAAATCGGCACGGCCACTGATTTAGTAGTGGGGTCGACCTCGTAACCGCTGTGAATTGCGATTGTTTCTCTCTTCATCCGGAAAATCTCGCTGCGTCGTGACGGGTTCGCAGAAGCAACCAGGCCCGCATCAGGATGCAATGCCGGCGGTGGCACAGACCTCATCGCGCGCGACAAGGCGATTAATCTGGTCGACGACCCACATAATGTCGCGTTCCGTCGTGCGGAATCCTGTGATGCACGCGCGCACAACTTTTGAGCCCGCGAGCTGGGCTTCCGACATCCAGGCAATTTGTCGCTCGTTCAGGGCTGCCATAAACGCGCCAATGTCGAGATTGTTGCGCGTAAAGCAGATGACAGGGAATGGCGAGTCGTTCACGATCTGCCAGCCGGTTGCGGCCAGAGAATCTCTCAGCAGGGATCCCATGCGCGTCTGTCGGTCGATCATTTCCGCGTGACCGGAAGCTCCGTGCTCGGCGAGGCTCAGGAAGAGGCGCAGACCAATGAAGCGCCGCGACCACTGGACTGATTCTGTGTAGGGATCGAAAGCTGAGTCCGACGGCTTGCCCGGCATGTAGGCGGCTTCCACACGAAAGGCATCCGCGACGCTCTCCGGATGACGGCAGAAAAACATTCCGCACCCCATCGAAACCGACAGCCATTTGTGGGCATCGCAGGTGATCGAATCTGCTGCTTCAATTCCGGCGAGATAATGCCGAAGCGTGGGCGAGATAATGGCGGATCCGGCCCAAGCGGCATCGACGTGAAACCAGAGGCCTGCTTCGCGGCAATACGTTCCCAATTCCCGCAGGGGATCGATCGCCCCGGACGTAGTGGTGCCGCAGGTGCCGATCACCATAAAGGGACAAAAGCCATTGCGGCGATCCTCCGCTACGGCTGCCGCCAGCGCTGATGGGTCCATCCTCTGCCGGCTGTCCGTCGGCACCAGGCGCAGGGAATTCCGTCCGAGACCAGTCATGTGCGCCACTTTTCGCAGGGAGTGATGGGATTCCGTCGTGAGATAGATGCTAGGGGTAACGCCCAGCGCACGGAGCCCTTTGTTTCCATATTCAGGGAAAGTTCGCGTGAGGGCGACGATGACCGCAGTAAGATTTGCCTCTGCCCCGCCGGTCGTAAACAGCGAGCGCGAGTTCTCCGGAAGACCGAAGCGCTCGGCAAACCAGTCGAGAGTGTAGCGCTCGATCTCATTTGCAGCAGGAGAAGTGCGCCAGCTGGCCAGCTGCGGATTGTACATCCCGACCAGCGTATCGGCGACCACCGACGCGAGGGTGACTCCGGGATTGAACAGGCCGAGATAATGCGGGTGCGTGACTTGCACCTGCCATGACCGCATCATCTGCTCCACGTCCGCCACGACATGTTCGAGGTCAAGCGGAGTGCTGAAGTCGTACGACGAAAGGAGGTGGTCCCGGATTTCCTTCCTGGTAACATGCGGATAAATGGGACCACTCCGGATGTGCTGCTGCAGTTTCGCAAATTCGCTGCGGATTTCGTCAATGACCATGTGGCGTTCTTCCGTCTGAGCTTCGAGCAGAATGGACACAGAATTTCGGAATTATAAAGCGCAAACCGCAGCGCGATGCCGCCCACGTGCCTTTGCGCGGAGAACCTGTTTAAAGTCGAATTCGCCCTAGTTGGATGCGATCATACGATTCCTGATCGAGACGGCGAAACGATCCTCGCTCCGGATCGTCGAAACAGATCACGTCCGACGTGTGAGCAGGATTGAAGCCCTCGCGTGCAAGGTCGGATTTCGAATACTTGAACGTGCCGGTTACATCGAGGCTTTCACGAAGGCGGAGAAAGACGGGACGCGCATACGACGGCAGGCGCCCAGTCAGATGCGCGCGGAATGCGGGTAGATCGATCGGGCGATCCATTACCATCGCTGCCATGCCGGCTCGGCCTTCAAGTCCCGGGACCCGGACGCCGTATACCGCGGCGTGCCGGACGCCGGGGAATTCACACACAGCCGCGGAAACTTCGGTCGTGGCGACGTTTTCTCCCTTCCAGCGGAAAGTGTCGCCAATGCGGTCCACAAAGTGGAAGAATCCGCGCTCGTCCTCACGCATCAGATCGCCGGTCCGAACCCAGGCATCACCCCAAGCGAAGACATTTCGGAGGATTTTTCGCTCCGAAGCCACGGGGTCGGTGTAGCCCTCGAATCGGCTGCCGATGCCTTGCGGATCGGTGACCAGCTTGCCTAATGCCTCGCCGGGTTCATTCTGGCCGCAGCGCAGACAGAAGCCGTTTTCGCCGCGGAGCGGTTCGCTCGTGTGCGTGTCGAGGCGAATCAGAGCCGGCGAAAAGCGATGACGCAGATAGGAGGGTACCCGTCCAATCGCACCCCTTTCACCTTCAACATTGAACAGGGAGACTCCGCCCTCGGTCGTGCCGAAGAACTCGAGTATCCGCGGAATCCGAAACCGCTTCTCAAACTTCTCCCAGACGTCGGGCTGCAGACCGTTGCCGCACGCAAGGCGAATACGGTGACGCGCGACGTCGGGAGAGTCGCCGGCGTGAAGCAGATATCGGCAGATCTCGCCGATATATTGAAAGATGGTGCAATCCCAGCGAACAAGATCGTTCCAGAATCGACTCGCCGAAAAGCTTTTGCGAATGACGGCGCTACCGCCGCCGGCCAACGCGACCCCAGGGACTAGCACCCCGCCGATGCCGTGATACATCGGCAGACAGCAGTAGAGGCGGTCTGCCGGGCCGACGTTCATCAGGCCTGCGAACCAATAGGTCCACTGGAGAATGCGCGCATGGCTGAGCGACGCGGCTTTCGGCATGCCGGTGGTGCCGGATGTGAAGATATATAGGGCCCGGTCCTCAATCGTAATCTCAGGACGCTCGGCGTCCGTAAGTGACGTACCCGACTCGCGCCGGACCTCGGGATCGAGGCTTCGGAATCGGACATCATCCGTTCCATGGATCCAAAGAACGGGGACTGCCTCGAGTCCCGACAATGCGCCATCGAGGGTGTCGGCCAGGTCGGCATCGACGATCAGATGCTTCGGATCGACCACGCCGATGCAGTGCGCGAGCGAATCTCCCACCAGATTCGTGTTGAGAAGCGCCACTACGCAACCGACACTGGTGAGGCCCAGCCAGAGAGCAAAATACTCCGGCCGATTTGTCATCAGAAGCGCGACGACGTCTCCCTTGCGAAGACCATGGCGCTGCGACCAGCGAGCGTACTGGTTCGATCGGCTGATGAGCTCCATGTACGACAAGCTCTGCTCGTCCGACAACAGCGCGGGAGAGTCGCCGACCCTTTCCGAGATCTCCGCAATCGCCGTGGAAAGAAGTCGCCTCGGGTTCGCTGGAATCGAGGCAGTCAGCTGCAGGGCGCGCAACCAGTCTTTTGCCGCCGACGTTTCTTGCGCAGCGGGCCTGCCAGAAGTCGAACTCATGCGGTTCCCCCCGCATCCACGGTCAGCACTGTCCCGGTGACATTTTTCGCCTTGTCGCTCAGTAGAAATTCCACCGCATTCGCAACATCGTCGGAGTCCGCCAGACGACGCAGCGCGCTGCGTCGCACAATCTTCTCTCGCAGATCGTCGGTGAGGCTCCGGGTCATATCGGTGTCGATGAAACCGGGCGCGACGCAATTTACGGTGATGCCGACGCGTCCCGCCTCCCGCGCCAGAGACCGTGAGAATCCGACGAGAGATGCCTTCGTAGTGCTGTAGACCGCAAGCCCGCTGAACCCCGTAAATGCTGTAATCGACGAGATGTTCACAATGCGGCCGCCGCCATCGGACATCATGGAGCGAACTACGAATTTTGTCAGCACAATGGGTGACACGGTGTTGATGCGAATCAGTTGCTCAATTTGCGGCGTCGGCATCATCGCGAGAGCTCCTTCAAAGCTGATGCCTGCATTGTTGACCAGTCCGTGAATCGGTCCGAACTCCTTGCGCAGCGATCGAACCAGCCCTGAAATCCCTTCGAGATTTCCCAGGTCGTAAGGCACAAAACGGAGTGAGCCCGCTTGTGCGGTTTCTGCGGCAGTGATGGCGGCCGTTAGCTCTTCGCTGGATTTTCGAGCAAGTGCAATTACGGTATATCCGGACGCTGTCAGTTTACGAGCAATTGCCAGACCGAGCCCGCGACTTCCCCCAGTAACCAGGACATTAGACATGACCGCGTAGCATCTTTCCCGATTCCGCGACGGCCAGCTCCGGCACGAAATTGATGGCAGCAGGGATCTTGTGTGCCGAAAGCGATCTCCGGCAGCACAGCAATATGTCATTGCGAATGCTGCGCGGATCGCGAACGCTCGACGAGGACTCAGCGCGGAGCACGACGTCGGCCACCACCACCGCTCCCGTGACCGGATTCTTCTTTGTCTTCACCAGCGACATGAAGACTTCCGGATGACCATTGATCACCGCTTCGACTTCCTCCGGATGCACTTTCAGACCCCCCACGTTGATCAAGCCATCGCGGCGCCCGACAAAATAGCAGCGGCCATCTCTCTGCTCGATCAGGTCGCCGGTATCGACAAAGCCATCGGGGCCTTTTAGAACGGGCGCACGATCTCCGAGGTAGCGAGTCGCCGTTCGCGAGGAACGCACGCGCAGAGTTTGGTTTTCAATTCTCATCTCCACCCCCGGCATGCTTTCCAGCACGCCAACGGGAAAGCCTGCCCGGCCGTCCTTCACCTCAAAGGCGACGCCCGCCTCGGTTGTGGCGAAGGCATGCACAATCTGTGCCTCCGGATAAGTGGAGCGCAGTTGCGTGAGAACCGCTTCGTCGCAAATCTCACCGGACAGACGAACGTAACGCGGCGCCATCTCATGCATCGACGAGCTCATGAGGGCGCGGCGCCAGTGGGTCGGGGTGCCCGAGATATGCGTGACGCCCAGACTGCCAGCTCGCTTCATAAAAGCCGGTGCAGTCTCTGAGGCGCTGGAGAGCACCAGAGAACTTCCTGTGAGGAGAGCCCGCAGGAAAATCTGCAGACCGCCGTAGCGGCGGATGTCATAGAAGGTGCTCCAGACTACATTGGGCGCTGCGGGGTTCTCTCGATTGATCGCACCTGCAAGGCTCGCGAGGTTGTGAACAACCAGCTTAGGAATGCCCAAAGTCCCGGAGGTGAGCAGAATCCATTCGGTTGCAACCTGAACGCTGCGATCGCATTGCTGTGGGACGATCTCTCGGGCATAGGGAAGGAAATACTGAACACGTGGAACCTGGGGTCCCATGGCGGAGCGATCGGCGACCACGGCGTCGACGGAAGCAGCTTCGATAACTGCCGGGAGCAGCTCGAAGGGCAGGTCCGGCGGATAAAGCACGATGCGCCGGGCAATGCCGTCGAGTTCAATGAGCGCCATCGACGCAAGGAACTGGTCCCTTGTAGCAATCAGAACGGATCGTCCGCGCAGTTCTTCGCCACGGCCGTCTAGGACGGATCCGTTGAGCATCTCATTCAGAGGGAGCCGAGCGGAGGCGCCAGCGACGAAACGACCGGATACGCCCCCGTGTTCGTGCGCGGCACCCCAGAGGGTAAAGGCTTCAGAGGGATGCGTTCTCATAGAACCTCACAAATTCCCCAAACGTGGAGGGGAAGTGACTGTTTTCCGAGGAATTGAACGGGTCCACTCCCAATGTCTCTTCGAGGCGGACCACGACCACGGCGAAACAAAGGGAATCGAGCCCGGTCCCCAGAAGTTCGAGATCATCGGTTAGCGGCGCGAGCCGCTTCTGATGTTCATCTGCAACGCGTTGGAATTCTGCTTCGATTTCCGCGCGCACGTTTGCTGGCATGGTCTTTAGCCCTCACTCTTGGATTGTTGATTGACGCGGTTGCTCCCGGCAGCGAATGTCTTCTCTGCCTTCCCGGAGCAGATCCATGTCAGTGAGTTAAAACCGGGGGTACTGGAGAGATTGGCGCGCCCTCGGCAGGTCCAGTTCCGGAATGTCCGTTGCCAACAGCGGCGCATTGATTCACGGATACTTTGGCACTGGCGCCGTACCGCACCGGAATGCCGGGGTTCCCGACAATCACAGAATGCGGCGGGAGGCTCCTTGCGACAACGCTGTTAGCGCCGATCACGCTGTTGTGGCCGATCACCAATTCTCCGTCGTTGCAGAGAATCGCGGCCCCGTGACCGATCCAGCATCCGCACTCGATGCGTATGCGCCCCCCGGGTGTTTCCCCCTGATCGCGGATGGGCAGATCGGCGTGATCGCGAGCATGCTGGTGGTCCTGAATCAGGACAGACATCCCGGTAATAACATCCGATTCGATAATGATTGAGTTTTTGGCCGAGATAAACCCGCGGGGACCGATCGTGCAGCGGTTGCCGATGATGAGCTTAGGGACATCGTCGGTGGAGTCCACGATGTGAATGAACGTATCCTTGTTAATGATCACATCGTCGCCAAGTTTGATGCTGACCGCCAGTGGTCTTTTCAGGTGACAGGGGTAATGAACTGACAGTTTTCTTCCCACGCTCAGAAAAGGGTAGGTTACGGCCAGCCAGAGGCTGTAGAGCTTATTTTTGGAGCGTGGTATTAGAGCCAGCGGGTCTTCCAAGCGACGCCACGCTCCCCGAAATAGCCTTGTCATACGTCACTCTCTTTTCCGGTGCTTCGCGTGATTGAAACGAGGATTCAGTCCGGACTCTCAGCACAGTGCGGCCGTCGCTTGCCGCGCGAGTGCGGGGAATCCGATACTGCGGCTCCGCAGGCTGATCAGGCTGCCTGCGGAACCGTCTGGTTGAAAAATACTTTCTCCATGAGCCGGCGGAGAAGATCAGCGCCCTCATAGAGGTCCTTGCCCGACTCGAGAGGATTCACGGTCCTCTCTACCGCCAGAGCCTGGAACAGGCCTTCGGTGTGGGCGATGTCGCACACGCCGTGGACATCCGTGTATTCCATCTCCGTGGAACCCTGCGCCGCTGCAAGCGCCGCGAGATAGGGCATGAACTTTTGAATGAACCCTTCGAAGAAGGCCATAGTGGCGAGAGTCTGAACGGCGGAGAGGCGTCCCAGGAATCGGCGCATCTTCGTCAGGTCCTCATGAACGGCTAGCGCGTCGCTGTCCGTCGGAAACGCATGTGCAGCGATGGCGAACCTGCGCAGCATGTCAGGGTGGGCATCGCGCACCTCTTCGTAGAGGTTCTCCAGGAGAATTGGCTTGGCGTCTTCGGACTTCACTGCCAGAAGGGCTGCCGTCATCCAGTAGATGAAATTTCCCTCGAGCACCGCTGTATACCGAGCGATGATCCCGCGCTGCTCCTCCAAAGTGAGGCTCTTGGGGTCGGGTAGGCTGGCCATCAGTTGGTCGATCGAAGCGTTCACGCGCTCCTGGATTGCGGCGTCGACCGTATGATTGTCGGAGTGTGTCGTCAGCAAAGTGGAACTCATAATGGTCCTTTCGGCGGAGGTTAAGGTTATGTCGTTACCGAAGTCGGAACGAGCAGGTTATTGTGGCTAATTCGATGGAGGAGAAAGTCAGTTGGTCCCGGCAGGAACATACCGCCAACAAACAATTACGCGATGGTTGGAGCTTCTTCGGCGCGGACGCAGCCCACGACCCAGGTCTGCTTTTCAGGATCGTATTGCCTTGCAATACGTGCGGGGTTGCCTACCATTACTGAGTACGAAGGAACGCTTCGCGTGACCAGTGCGTTGGTGGCGATCACCGAGTTCCGGCCGATCACAAGCTCGCCCTGATTGCAAACAATTGAAGCGTTGTTGCCAATCCAGCATCCTTCTTCGATTCGAATCCGCCCCCCGGGCGTGACGCCCTGGTCGCGAATCGGCATGTCTATTTCATCGTGACAATGATGATGATCCTGAATCAGAACTCCGGTTCCTGTAATCACATTACGGCCGATCGAGATCAGATTCTTGGCCGACATGGTGCTACGTGCCCCAATCGTGCAACGGTCGCCAATCGTTAGTTTGACGCGTTCGCATTCGTCCTGCACAATGTTCAGCCAGACATCCTTGCGAATGATTACATCATTCCCGATATGGATATACCGCGACAGGGGCTTAGGGAGAATGCATGGGATATGAGCCGAGAAGTTATGTCCGCATCCGGCAAACGGATAAGTAGCGCGAAGCCAAAGAGAATACATCTTGTTGATTGCACGGTTAAGATAGTTGATTGGATCGTCAAAATGAGTGCGTTTTCCCGTAGAAGTTGGTCCAGAAATCAGAGTGACGCTCTCCTTTCTTGTTAGAAAAATAGGTTGTCCATTCATCGTGCTGCCCCTTAAAAAGATGTGCGAGGGATTTCCTGCTCGGCTGCCCTGCATCGACTGCATGTGTTGTCGGATGCGACAGCATCGCTGGCAGTTCTGCCTAGGCGGTCTTTCTGAACTTTACGAAGAGCGGCAGACAGAGAACATAGGCTCCCATACACGCCGTCGAGGCGATCGCGATGTTGGAAAAAGGGCTTTTGCCCAGTCCCAGGCCGCGCGCCGCGATGCTCATAGCAAGAACGCTCACCGCCGCCAGTCCTGCCGGAGCAAACGCTCTGACGTAGCGGAGGACATTGAGACCGGTGATATGGCGAATGCGGAGAACCTGCAATGCGTAACTTGATGCGATGGCTATGAGTGCTGCGACTTGCCCTCCCGCCAGACCCAGGAATTTACACGCTGGATAGATCACGATGACCATCGAGATAGCCGACATTGCGACGGCGCGGCGGTGCAGGCCAGGTTCGCCGGTCGCGAAAAACAGACTGGTAATCATGGAGTTCAGCGTATTCAGCAACGCCACAGCGGCAGCAAGAGCAAGTGCGTGTGCCGGTCCCGGAACGCCATAGCGATGCCCGTAAAACACGGTCAGCAAGGAAGAACCGCAGAGCCAGATTACGGCCATTGCAGGCGCGCCGGCGAGGACCACCCACGTAGTGACCTCCGTGAGGATCCGATTTAATCGCTGCATATCCGATTGGACGTGTGCGAATGCGGGCAACAGGGTCTGCGACAGCATGTTGATCAGGAAGGTTGTCGGCGTCTGGACCAGATTCACAGCCAGAGCATATAAACCGAGCGCCTCGGCAGAGTGCAGTTTACCCAAAACAAAGATGTCTGTGCGCGCAAAGAGAAGGTTGAGAAACGAGAGGCCGAACATGCCCTTCGAGAAGTGCAGAAGATCGCTAAATGCGGACCGGTCCCAGTCCAACGATGGGAGACTGGGATACACGATGTACGAGAAAAGGCAGCGGAAGGCATTTTCGCTGCAATATCCGATTGCCAATGCCCACACATCGCGCAACACGAAACTAAGAACGATCGTGACCGTAACACCGCAAATCGCCCCTCCGTTGCTGATGAATGCCCAACGTCCAAATTTCATTTCTTTCTGAGCAAGCTTGGAGCGAGGACTGAGCATGCCGTCCAGAATCGTGCTCAGTAGGGCGACCCTGAGCAGTCCCGTTAGCACCGCGTTCCCATAAAAGTGCGCAATCCAGGGAGCGGATATGAATATGGTGGCGTACACGAAAAGGGACCGCGCCATTCCCAGCCACCAGGCGGCATTCAAATAGGGCGCTGTGCCGCCGCGAGGGTTATGAATGATGGCCGGGAGCACTCCCACGTCAGAGAAAGATGTAATCAGTGACGACGCTGAAAGCACGATAGCCATTGCGCCAAACGCCTGAGGCGCCAGCAAACGAGCGAGCAGCATGTTCCTGGCGAAACGGCACGCCTGTTCGGCAAAACTTCCGCTGCCCAACCATGCTCCTCCACGGGCGACTCGAGCTCTCAGCCCCTGACCGACCAAGGAACTCGCAAGGGCGCCCTTCAGGCCGCGAGAACGCTCTACAATTCCCAACTGGTTACTCAGGCAACTACTCCTTTTCTCGTGGTGGAACCCATTGATGGTTCCTGATAAGGTGCATCTGTTCGTTGGCACTTCAGGAACACAACCTTGACGGTCGAATTCGGAAGCGAAGTCCGGGTGGATGGGTTAGCAGCTGGATCGCGTGGGTTGCTATTTTGAGGCTAGTGCTAGACGGATTGCCCGTTGCTGAATCCGTGCTTCAGCATCGTGAGAACTTGCCGATTCCGCCGGTTTCTTATTCCCGATGCCCTGGGAGGTTCCGGATGTGGATTTTTTGAAGACAATCATGAGGCTCGGGGCCGCTCCGCATGCTGAAGCGATGCGGGCATAGCCCGCTTCAATCGTGAGGCGAAGGGCCTTCCGCAGAGCGCGCCATCCGATCCACGCTGGTCCGCTCAGGTTCACCTGCGGATGACTGATTCCCACCTTGTGCAGCTTCGCATTGAGCCACTCTGATGTGCTTTGCTCGAGATAACATCCCATCGGAGTGGCTACGAAGACGGTTTGAAGCCCAGCGCGAGCAGCCAGCGTCTTCAGCGATTCGGAAGAGAAGTGATGGAGATGTCGTGGAAGATCCAGCCCATACCAGTTGGATCCAAACATTCGGGCCTCCCACGAGCTGATGTTGGGAACAAATACGTAGAAAATGCCCCCGGGTTTCAGCCAGTGGCTCACCCGATCGAATGTGGCGCGCGGGTCATAAAGGTGTTCCAGAACGTCCGAGCAGGTAATCACATCGAATTGATTTGGTTCCAGATCCGCATCCGCTACATCGCCCGAAACGATCTGCCCCCCGGTAGTCAGCCGTGCCCTTTCGGCCGATTCCTCGCTGGCCTCAATGCCGAACAGCTGCCACGGGCCTCCGCGAAGATGTGCCAGAAAACCGCCTGAACTACACCCTATGTCAAGAATCGCTCCGCCTGTCCTGAATCGCGATATCACCCGGAGCTGCCGCTCCCAGCGCCAGCTAGTCTTCTCGCCGGTGCAGCCCACGGCCTCGTGGTATTCCGAGGAGTAGTAGGTAATCATCTCTTCCGGGGTTGGTGGATTTCCGACCCAGGTGTGAGAGCAGCCCGCGCAACGAAGTAAGTCGTATCGGCCGTTGTGTGCCCCTATACCGGCGGACGCTTGCATCCAGAGGCGAATGCGGTTTCCGTCGCAGCAAGGACAGGCATCGCGGACCGGAGAGTGGTTCTCAGTGCTAAACTTCATTCTCTTTCCGTTGGAAGCATCGAAGACTATCGCGCCGGATAGAATCACCAGGATCGTGATTCTGCGACAGTACCCAACGGCCAGTGCTCAACAAGGCGCCGCCGGAGATTTACCCCAGCTCAATTTAACGATGTAGTTATTGGCAAACCGTCTCGCGCAGTTCCGCAACATTTGGCCTTTTCGGCTTCATCGCCCGGGACGGCACGCGTCCTGAGACTGTCATCGCGATCATTGCCACCAGCGCAAGCCAGGCGAACTCGAGTTGATCGAAGAGGTCAATCCCGAAATAGACAATCACATACGCGAAGAGCGCAGAGCCTAGGCACCAGCGAACCCATTCCTCCCGAAATATCCCCTGCACGCGCGCACGCGTCGCGCCCAGCCGGCCGAAACAGCGTGCGATGAGTGCGATAAACAGACTGAATGCCAGCAGGCCTCCGGAAATTCCGTACGTCACGTATTGATTCGACGTATCCGCCATCTCCCATCCCCAACTGCCGTTATCCCCGGTACCCACCAGCCACCAGTCTCCGAAGTGGCGGATGAAGGTATCGATGAGCTGATACCGGTGGAAGCTTTCGGACGCTCCAGTCAGGTTGATGTGTTCGAGAATCGACCACACCGGACCTTTCATCACGATCTCAAGCGCAACCAGAATGGCAACAATTCCGTAGCGGAAGAAGCGCATCCTTTTGCGAAAGGGCCAAAGGCACAGCGCAAAAACGCCGGCAGCCAGCGCTCCCAAATTGGATGATGAGTGGCTGGTCAATGCCATCGCCCCGGCTCCAGCAACAGCCGGAGGAATCATCCATCGCGATTTTCGTTCGGACCATAACCAGACCAGCATCGGCACCAGTGTCGCGCCATAGGCGCCCGCACAAATTGCATGCCGGAAAGGGCCCAGCGATCGAACTTTTCCGTCGCGTACTTCCGGGATTGGCAGCGTTCCGCCGAGTTCTCCGAACAAATTCTGGCGGGTCCGCTGTTCATTAATCATCTCAGCCCCAATCACGATTGCCAGGATCGCCATCACCTGGATGGCCAATGTCATATCCTGCCGATCACGGATCAGAAACCGAAAGACAAAGTAGCCGCCCAGAGCGTCCAGAAGATCCCCAAGAGCTTTGATTACAGCCTGGGCTTCCATCCAACGGAGCGAGAAAACAACGCAAACGGAGATGGAGAGCACTGTTACGAGGCGATCGATGGACGTAAATCCGCCGGGCAGAGGCGACGTACGCCGCATCATAAACCAGCGAGCCAACCCTGCTACCACCACAATGCGATAGCCATTAAAGTGAGCACCCGCAAGCAGAAGCTCCTGCCCTTTGGGTATCAGAAAGATCGCAAGCAATACCGGTACGATCACCTTGTTACGCGGCAAAAACAGAATCAGGAGCACCGCGATGACCAGGGCGACGGCCACCAGAGGGTTGATAAACGTGCCGGTGGACCCACCGCCGAATCGATAATGTGCCGGCTGCATGAATTACCTGAACTTTTCCTGAGCTGCCGGTTGCTCCTCCGTACCCGGAACTTCAAACGAAGATTTCGAAATGAAAGCAGGAGGCGACACGAGATTGTCTTCGTCTCGGAGGAACATCGTCTTTACCGATATTGTCGCAGCAGCCATTTAGGCTTCTCCCGACCAGCTACGAGGAGTGTCGCTGCGAGTATGTGCAGACCGTCTTCCTGCAGAACAGACTTCGGAGGATTGGGGTGGACCGAAGAAGCGTAGCAGCAGAATGATGGCCAGGTGCGAGGGGCAAGGCAATCAGGCTTGCCGCCCCCCGATTGGCAGTCCCTTATTGACTGACAGATCCGCTCAGAGTGACCGGCGATCCTGGAGAAAACTGCGCTGCTCCGCGATCTGTCGTGAACGGCGTGCCATACAGTGTGGTGGTGTCAAACGGCGACCCAAGGGTGAGCCGGTTGTTGTAACTCGAGCCGTCCGATGTCAGCTGGAAGTTCCCGCTGGTAGAGCTGACAAACGGGTTGGTCGCGCTCTTGTCCACCACATCGTGCGAACCGAATGCCGAAATGTTGGAGTTCAGATAACTGTTGTAATCGATGGTATTAGTGCCACCTGACCCATTATTGGTAGTCATCGACCCACAGCCATAAAACAGATTGTTCTCCCAGGTGATTGTGCTCGCGCCACCGGATACGTTGAAACCGCAGTTGCTCGGCTCCGCAAACGTATTGTTGAAGACCTTCACGTTGGAGCATACCTGCGAATTGAAGCAGCCAATCACGCCATCGTTATGGCGGCAGGTTGTCGAGGTGCCACCGGCGGAGCAGAAGTCCAGATTGTCATAGAAGTTATACGTCTGCGTGCCGCCTATCACAGCCACCACGTCTCCATTGGTCTGTTGATCGCGAAAGATGTTGTGGTGAATATTGCACGGCGTCGTCTGGCCGTTTGACCCCTGAAGCTGGATCGCCTCTCCGTGGTTAACTGAGCCATCAAACTCTCCCCACGAGTAAACGTAGGAGAAACTGCAGCCGTTATCCCAGCCGCCATTGGTCACCGTGAAATCGGTCGTGCCCATGTTATGAAAATAGTCCTGTGTCAGAACCACGCCACTCAGATTGCCTGTCGCAAACCATCCATACGTTTCGGAGTCGTTGTTCCCGGCGGGGTTGAGGCCCTGACCCTTGATTTCCATGCTCTTCAGCTGGATTCCAGGTCCGCCTCCTCGGATCATCCCGGCACCGCCATCGCATCCGTTGTCGGCTGTGGCGGTACACGTTGAATCGTCCCACTTTATTCCGCAATCTGCCGGGCTGGATGGAGCGGCGGTCATCGAAGCTGGAGAGTTCGCCTGCACGCCGCCGCATCCAACGGTCGGCGGTGTCGACTGGCCGTTGCCGTCAATAATGTAGTAACCGCCGGTACCGAGGTGAATGAACGGGCCTCCACCTGATGACGTGTTCTGCCAAACCGCCTGGGCGGATCCCATCGTGGCTGCATTCCATCCGGAACTGATGTCATTCGGGCATCCATCGGTGGCGCGGCCGTAATCGTAAGCCTGCGCTTTCTTGATGGTGATGGTCGTTGTGCCCGACGCTGCAGTACTGATGTTCAGGCTCGTCCCATAGTTGCCGTCGGCCAGATAATAGACGTCTCCTCGAACCAGCGTTGAAGGCAGATTCGCGTAGGCATTGCTCCAGTTCGCCCCGGTCATCGCACCCGAACCTGTCGGGGAAACGGCATGGCAGGCGGCAAATACCGGCGCGCACAGCAGACAAACGACGATCAGGACAAAAAAATGCCTGACATAGGACAACGAAACTGGGCTTCCCATCTTTTTCAAACGCATATTTACCTCAGGCTTGTGTGCCAAAAGTTTCTCACAGAAGTCCTTTTGGCGTGCTCGGGATGTGCCCCAAGTGCAAACTTAGGTAATCATCGCTGGGTCGATGTCGTCAAGCCCATCTTTTTCGTCACGCGCAGCCGCCCATTTCTTGCATCGTAACCATATAAAAATGTGGAATTTCCGGTCACTGCGGGATCTGTAACGCGATCCGCTTGCAGGTTTCCGGCTCTCGCCCGTGCTGCACCAGCTCGACTGGGTCGATTTGCCGGTTCCATTCCGCTGCCGCCCTGTACAGTTCCATCCGTCGGCGGAGACCTTCCGTAGGCCTGAACATGGCGCGAATGCCATATTTAACCTGTCGGACGCGAATGCGCGTCAGCGAGTGACGGCGACAGCTCCTCGCCCCTTTCTGGCCAAAATATTTGTAAAAGTAGCGGTAGCGGTTCCGGTGCTTATCCAACTCGAACGGAACCGGGAAACGGGTCGAAGTGGACTGACCGCCCAGATGAATTACGGTCGCGCTGGGGGTAAACAGTACCGGATGCCCCGCACCCCAGATCCGTCGGCACAGATCGACGTCTTCGTAATAGTACTGAAACTGATCGTCGAAACCGCCCAGCTGTTTCAGCAGGCCAGACCGGACAAGGAGACAGCAGCCCGATTGCCAGTCGATGGGGCGCACTGTGTCACCATTCCATCCCAGGTACTCGTCCGCGGTAAAAACCTTCGCGAAGCGGCCAAGCCCCGCCAGCCCCAGGGCTGAAATCCAGCAGCGCCAGATGGTGGGGAAGGGGCGAGCTGATCGCTGATACGAACCGTCCGGATTCAGGATTCTGCAGCCAAAGCCCCCTGCATCCGGATGCGCATCGGCGAACGCCACGAGCCGGTCCAGCGATCCTTCCTGCACGATCGTGTCAGGATTCAGGATCAGAACATATTCGCCGGAACTCGCCCCGATGCCCACGTTGTTTCCCTTTGAGAATCGGAGGTTCGCCCGGTTCTCAATCACGCGAACCAGCGGGAACTTTTGCCGAATCAATTCCGGCGAACCGTCGGTCGACCCATTGTCGGAAACGATCACTTCAAATTCAGTCGCATGCGTGCGCGTGAAGATCGAATCAAGGCAATCAATGATTACCTTTTGGTCGTTCCAGCAGAGAATCACAATCGACAGTTTCACGATTGACGCTTCCTTCATTTCAGAAATCCCCCTGAAATCTGCGCAGCGGGGCCGTACAAGGCCTCTGTTAAGCTGCGAGATTCGACATTACCTCGGCAACGGTCAGGATTCTCGCGCCGGATCTTGCGGCAGCCGATACTGCAAATTGCAGCATTTCGGGAGTACATCCATACGGAGACGGCGACTTCTGCACGTCATGCGTGTAAAAAATCAGCCAACCCTGTCGCCTTTCGTTTTCCAGAATCAGATTGCGCACGCGCTGGCTTTGCTCGATGCCGGCGTATAGACTGTTGGCGCGCATCAGATTCAAATCAACTGTAGGTCCATTGATCCCTTCCCAGATCCCGCGCGAGCTGCGAACCCGGGGTCCCACCTCGCCCTTCACACGGATCGTAACTCGACCATAGGGATAGGCAAAATTGCCGCATTCCGCATCGCCGGTCACCTCTCGAATGGCCAGTTCTCCTTTTCGTACGTCTTCGGTGAACTGCTTCACCGATGATTTCTGGCACGAAGTGTGATCGAACGTATGATTCGCCAGTTCATGGCCGTCGCGAAGAAGGCTGTCGAGGTCATCGCGCCGAAACTGTTCCCCGAGATGATTCGTGGAGTTCATCATCCCCATCGCTGCGTAGTAGGTGCCGTGAACGCCCGCCGCTCGGAGAATATCGCCTCCGGCCGTCAGCGCAGTTCGCGGAAAATCGTCGAAGGTGAAGGTCACCACCGATCCAAGCGAGCCCCAGACCGCAAGGCGCTGATTCGTGTGTGCAATCAACTTTCGCCTCAGCGAAACCAGTGCACTGCGCATGCGCTAAACCTTGGCCGTGCCGGCCAGCACGCCGCTGTCGACGATCGCGATAATTGCGTCATCCGAAACCTTGTGTTCCTTCCGGAAAATCAGGGACGTCACCCCGTCCGCGCTCTCCAGTGCCTCCATGCGCATGTCCTCGAAAACTTTGCCCGATGGTGCATTGCGCGATGTCTTTCGATAGTTGGCGTAAAAGTCTCTGCCAGTTTCGCCAATGTAGCGCCGCAGCAGATACCCCAGAAACGCATGCTCTACCCGTTTCGACTGCACCCTGCAGCTGAACATCAGATCGGTCATGCGCGGTTCGCGACTGTCAACGATGCTGAAACCGATGATCCCATAGGACCCAAAACGGTCCTCACACGTCAGCACGTAGGTGTGCAGCCACGGTGTGTCGAGGATTTTGCTGAGAACGTCCCGGTCGTAGCGCGTTCCCGAGAAATTCATCTGGTTGGTCCGCTGCGTCAGCTCATGCACCCGCGCCAGGTTCTCCTTCGATAACGGATCGATCAGCAGTTGAATCTGGCAATGCCGCAGAAACTCCAGGTAATCCTCTCCGAACGCCTGGGCAGTTTCCTGTCTCTTTGCTTCCAGTTGATACATCTTCCGGCGCTCGCGGCCTTCGTCCGTCACCGGAACCTGGCAGCCCTTCATGTCCGGCAATCCACCGTATTCCTCGGCGTTCAGAGTCCGCACCTGGGGATGAACAGCAGCTACTTCTTCACGCTCGAACTGCGAATCGTCCACAAAAAGCAGCGAATCGAGTCCAATGTTGAGCTCTCTCGCAACGGCCGCCATCGCCGCGCTCTTGGGCTGCCATGATATCTGCGGGCACAGGAAGTAGCCGTCAATTTGGAAATGTCGGAGGGCTTCCATGGCTTCGTCTGGATTGTTCTTGCTGGCGATCGAATGCAGAATCCCGCGCTCATCGAGCGTGCGCAGGACGTCGCGGATTCCCGGCTTCAGTTTCAGACTTTCAACTCCCGTTTCGACAAGGATTCCGTTCCATAGCGTGTTATCCAGGTCCCAAACAACACATTTGATCCTTGCCTTGTCCGTTGAAGGAACCTCGGCCTCTTTGACAAACTCCATCACCCCAAAAAACAGGGTCGTGATGTCCGCCACTTCATTCGGAATTAACTCGACGCCGAATGGCTGCCGGAGATCGACCAGTCGCGCAATTTCTTCAACGGGTATCCGGAAGCGGTGAAACCCCGGCGCAAGCTCGATCAGCTTCTGAAACTGGATTTGAACGGCACCGCTGTCAGGCCGGATTGCCAGTGTAAGCCGAACTGTATGAGCTTCGGGGTTGTAGCACTCGCAAAGAAACGAGGTTGGCAACGGACCCGCTTCAGCCATCGTGCCCGCTACCCTCTTCTTCCAGGTGTAGCGTCGCCGGGTGAGGGGCGCCTTCAGATTCGACGGCAGGGGTAACTGCGAGAGGAACTTGCCGAATCGGTAATCGCCTTCTTCACGTTTCTGCGCCTCGGCCATTGAATAGAGCCGCACAGTGCCCGGGGTCCATAACTTTCCCCAGCGCTTAAAACGAATCTTCAACAAATAGGAATTGAGTGCCGAAGAGCAATCCACCCGAACCATTCCGTCGGCAAACCGCCTGCACCGGCCATCTTCGCGAGGCTCGTACAAATCGCAGGTGGTATAGCAAGTCGGCCAGGCGCATTCCGTGCAGTGTTCGCTCCAGGGAAGAAGCGTCCGGGCCTCGAGGCGGTCGCTCGTCCCAGCGAAATGCGCGGAGATTTCGGCCGGAATCTCGTTCTCCGGCGCTGATTTTCGATTTGCTTCAGTCTCGTACATTCAAAGAGATCGATTCCTGCGATCGTTTCGGGCCAATATCTTCAACAAATCCCAACGCGCTCACGCCGGCGTCATTCACGCTCGATTGGCGACGACCAGGCTGTCTTCCGGCGCTCCCACGCTCTCCGCTCGGCTCTGTTCCCGTTCAAGACAGCAAAGAAATTGATTGCCCATCCATGCATTCCGGTTGCGATCGGCCGGCCCGAACAGAAAGCGCGTCAATCGAAACATCTGTTCCTGGCTCAGCACCTTCGAGGAGCCAAGAGGCGGGAGGCCATATCGGTAGATCTCCACCGGCTCCAGGCCGTTCTCTTCGCAAATCTTCATCACGTCACGTCTCCTCAGGCGGTTCAGCCGGTACGGTGCCGGACGCATGAGGTTGAGAAGTTTCTGATAGAGCACCACCGGTATGCCCCAGAAATGAAAACTATCGGTAAACTCGAGGATCACCAGCGCGCCTGGCTTCGCCAGCTGGCGAATCCGGGCCACCACCTCGGCCGGTGACGCCACGTGCGCCAGAACCCCGATGCAGCAAATCAAATCGAACGACCCTGGCTCAAAATTCAGCTCCAGAAAATCACCATGGATCAGTTCCACATCTTTCACGCGATCCGCGGGAACGCGCCTGCGCGCGAGATGGAGCATGCGGCTTGAAAGATCCACCAGCGTCAGTTTGTCAGACCGCCGGAGCAGAGGCAGCGAGATCGACCCGTTGCCGCATCCGATATCAAGCACCCGCCCAAAGCGGCGCTGGTTCGTAAACTGTTCCACCACCCCGACCCGAATTTCAATATCGTATTGCCGGGGTCCGAGGTACTTTTCGGGCTGCTCGAATAGTGCCCGTACGTGATCGTGTTTTGAGTCCATACGAATCGCGAAGCTGGTGCCACCTCCGTGCCAGGAAGTGCCAGATTCAATCCTTTTCCTCGTCAAAGTCCGCAAAGCTCGGTTGTGCCCGGAGAACATAACTACCTCCAGATCGTCTCTCCACCGAACAGCCTTCGAAGCTGCTGCGAGCGCAGATATCGGATCGTCGCACGATCGTCCACCTGCGGTGTTCGCATAAGGTAACTCGAAATATAGCCGTACAACAGGGCCACAGCGCTGCGGGCGGATGAAGGCCGCACCAGGCGAGCCGCGCATTTGCCCATCACGAAGAGCGGATGATAACCGCATATGTAATTGGCTCTGCCATATTTCACACCGGTACGCCACACTCCGTCTGCGGAGCCGGTTATCCGATGATGGACCAGATGGAGCTCTGGGAAGCTCCTCGTCTTCCAGCCCAGACTGTTCGCCTTGACTTCGTCAAATGTGTCCCAGCCCGGCGCCCGCAGCAGGCCGCCGATCCCTTCCCAGCACTCTCTGCGGTAGATCTTCGTTGCCCCTCGTACATGGAACGACGGCGCTTCTTCGAATACCTTGCGCCCGCCTTCCTCGACATAGCAGATGACTCCGCCTCCCACGCCCAGTTTTGGATCGCGCTCAAATTCCCCGAGGCAGTCTGCGAAATAAGTCGATTCAAACGATAGATCGCCGTCGAATTTGACAAGGAAGTTCCAGCCTGTATCTGCGAGGGCGGCATAGCCGCTGTAGAAGGCCTCAACCACGCCTCCACCCGATTTTCGAAATCCGCGATCGGGCCGATGCACCGCGGTGATCCAGGGATACCGCTTCGCACAGTCGTCGAGAATGCGCGCGGTTCCGTCCGTCGATCCGTCGTTGACAATGACCCACTGCATGGGAAGCCGCGTCTGCTGCACCATGCTTTCAATCGTCCCTGCAAGGTGATCTTCCTCGTCCCGCACAGGGGTTATCACGACGTATTGTTTTATATCAATGCTCATCGCAGGCTCTTCCGATGGGGCTAATGGGTTGCCGACCTGACTTCCGGAGTTCTTTGCCGCCGGGCTGCTTTGACAAGCACGACAATTCCTATCAATGCTGCAAGAACAACTAGTGCGAGAAGGGCGGCCCGGCGAGTCGACGCATCGTGGCTGTAATATTCCCGCGTAATCCAGGCGCCGGCACTGAAGCGCGACAGTTCGATGTCCCGAAAATCCGATGCTTCCCGCAGCAGATAGACCCGTAGCGATCGCTTACCGATATCGACCGTAGCCGGCCTGGACGGATCGCGATAGCTCATTCTCCAGTCCGCATTCTGTCCCGCCTGCAACGTGAACCTGCATTTCAGAGTCCCAGCCTCGATCTTGTATGAACAGTCCTTGCCGTTGACCTGCACAGACTGGATAAGCGAAGCGTCCGGCTCTGCCTTTTCAACCTGGTATGAGATCACGTGGTTCGAATTGTTCTGGAGGCTCACAGCGCTCGAAAAGCTCAGTACCTCGTGATCGGAAAGGTCTGCTGTCCGTTCGAGATACAGATGCGATGCGATAGTGCCCAGGCTGCTCCAATGCGTGCTCGGCTCCAGGGAATTGACTTCGTCAGCAACGTGATTGAATGCTCCAACGCCGGTGGAGAAGTAATCCTGGTGAACATAAAACAGAAGCGGATTACCCAGGAAGCCATTTACCGCCATCAGAGTGCGCGGCTGCGGCATCTCGGCGGGGTACCGCAGTACGCTCGGGAAATCGCCGAACGCGATCGTAACCGGGCGCAGGGCATACAGCGAGTCAGCCGGCGGCCGCCGGTCCATGGGATAGTTGGTGGAGTTCACCGTCGCGAGAAAGTTCTCGCTCTTCAACTGATTCAGAATCGGTTCATCCCCGATACTGTGTGGAAAGACGAAAACGTGATCATAGGGTATTCCGGTCAGTTGCTGGAACTTATCCATCCGGGCCTGCGCTTGCTCCAGCCTTGCAATCTGATCGGTCAGTGGCCTGTTCCTCAGGTCTTCAAATTCCTTATGATCATGATTGTCTCCGTGAACGCTGATCGAGAACCGATCCGGTCTGCTCCGGAAGAGCGCAACCACCTCTGCCTGGCTCCGGTCGTAATTCCAGGGAATGAAGGCGATGGTGGTGTGAAACTGATGTTTGTCCATCTCAGCAAGGAGACCCCTGTAATCAACCGCTCCGTACGGTTGGCGGAGCCAGGGATCATCAATCGTGAGATTTGCGTAGTGGCCTGGAGAATGCCATCCTCGATCGCCCGCCGCGTATTTCACAAACATCATAGCTGGCGCAAGGGGAGAAAAAGCGTCGACGATATTCGCCGTGCCCAACGTCGCTTCCGCTGCGACTGGAATCGGCGCTCCGCAGAGCAGGAAGATCTCGTGCCCCTGAGTACGGCTCTCGACAAACGAAGGGCCGCCGCTTTGCATGTTCCGAAGGCCGAGAAGCACCTGAAGCTGAGTCCCGACTGTCGAAACGAAATAGGCTCCGTTGGTCCCGGCGAACGGAAGCTCAACGCCGCCTAACTCGCCGGTCACTGCTGATCGCGGACCCACCTGATAGTGAATCGGAGATCCTCCGGCAAGGGTGGATACCGACGAGATGGCGCCCCCCGACCACGCAGACAGCTCGATCGAACTGTCCCCGGGCTCGAATCCGAACAAAAGCAACGGCAGGTCAACACCGGACTTGCTCTTTAACATCGGCAGCAGCGTATCCGGCCGAATGGCCGCAAGAGCTTCCGCTTCCACCGCCAAACCAACCACATCGCCTTGTTCTGAACTGCGAATCACGGCGGCGGTATTCGCACCTGTGACTGAAACCCATTTCACGCTGATGCCATAAAACTCAGCGGCTGTTTCAAGTTGCTGCTCCTGCTGTCTGTGACTTCCGCCTCCGCGAACAACGACAAGGTCGGCACCATGCGCGACATCCGGCAGGATCAGGCTCGCCATCAGAGCCAGAAACAAGGCATTGCGCCAGCGCGCAACTCGATGTGTGGCATTTCGGGCAGTCACCTGTCCGCGCAGCCCTTCGTTCTGCAATGCGGTGGATAACGTGCTCCCCATCATCTCGCTTGTCCTGCCGCGGCATAGGCGTTGAGCAACGACCGGCGTTCCGCATCCCAGTTCAGGCCTTCCTCAATTCTTTTCCGGCCAATGCTTCCCAGCTGTGCTCTGAGATTGTCGTTATCAAGGAGCTTTGAAATGTTGCGGGCAAAATCTGCTGGATCATTCGGCGCAGCGTATAGTGCGGCCGCATCTGCGATATAGCGTCCCTCCTTCAGGTCATACAAAACAACCGGGAGGCTAAATGCCATATACTCCAGAATCTTGATCATCGTCAGATTGTCATTGAGCACATTTTTGGGATCGGGCGCCACACCGATATCGGCGCTCGCCAGCCACGCAGCGACTTCATCGTGAGTCACCTGACCGGTCATCGTGACATACTCGCCGAGGTTCTTCGTCGCAATGATCGCTTCGATCTGCTTCAGCATGTCGCCGCCGCCGACGAGCACAAAATGGGTGTCGCAGCGCTTGTGCACGTTCACGAGTTCGTCGATGGACTCGAGCAGCAGTTCAATCCCATCCTGCGATCCCATAAATCCGACATACGCAACCAAGAACGACCTTCCGAACTTTCCTTTTTCCGCACCCGCGGGCTTCCGGAATTTTGAGAGATCCGGAGAATTGCGGACAATGAACACCTTGTCCTCTTTTCGTCCGCCTCGCCCAGTTGCTATTTCCTTGAAGGAATCATTGGTCGCAATGGAGATATCCGCAGTACGAAATGTGCAGGACTCGAAAAAGCGGGACAGCCGATATAGCATTCCCGATCTCCTCCCGAATTTCGCTTCGAAAAGTTCCGGGCAGAGGTCGTGGTGATCGAAGACAAACCGCACTCCGAACAGCTTAAAGAACAACGCGATCAGGAAAATTGTGTCGGGCGGATTGCATGCCTGGAGGATGCGGAAGCGGGTTCTCATGAATATCCGCAGAGTAAGGAGAAACTCCATTGCCAGGGCCCACCCGTACTCGATAATGTACCCTCCAACGCCCCGCCCCTCACGCACCGAGTGACGATAGATCTCGATTCCATCGAGTTCTTCGTAGCTCTTCGTAAAGCCACGTCCTTTGGGCGAAACGACGGATACCCGATAACCGGCATCTCGGAGTGCACACGCCTCCTTCCACACCCGGCGATCGAGAGGCACCGCGAGATTCTCGACTACGATGCAAATGCCGGCTTTGTGTTGACTCTTCATTGCGGCGTGGCTCGGGAGTTTGAATATTCAGCCGATGGGAAGGACAGACCTTGAGGTAGTCAACGATTGGGTTCGCTCCCTGACCCGTGGTTCAGGCTGTTTGTTCCGTGGTCAGAAGTGCCACTTCGCTGACGGCCGCAGCCTTAGTCAGGTTGAATGCAGTGAACTTCTCAATCTCGGCAGCGACGCGGACCTGCTGCTCCTGACGTAGCTGCGGGAACATCGGCAGCGACACGATCTCAGCTGCTACCCGGCGAGTCACCGGCAAATCTGATTTCCGGTAGTTCAGCCATGAATAGGCTTTTTGCATGTGTAGCGGAACCGGGTAGTGGATTCCCGCGCCGATCCCCGCCTGCTTCAGTTGGCTGATGAGACCATCGCGATCCGCGGTACGAATCACATAAAGGTGATATACGGCCCTGGACCAGGTTGGCTCATACGGACAGACCACGGCGTCATTGCCCGCCAGCAGCCGATTGTACTCGGCGGCGCGGTCGCGCCGCTGCTCATTCCATTTGGGCAGATAAGACAGTTTGGTTCGCAGCAGCCCTGCCTGGATGGAATCAAGACGTCCGTTATATCCCTCCACGTCGTGATAATACTTCTGCGTCTGGCCGTGGTCGCGCAGCATGCGAATCGTGGAAGCGATCTCGCTGTCGTTGGTCACGGCGGCTCCCGCCTCACCGCACGCTCCGAGATTTTTTCCCGGGTAGAAGCTAAAAGCGGCCGCGCGCCCCATTGTACCTGCCTTCATCCACCGGCCCATCTTCGCTGAGAAGTATTCCGCGCCATGTGCCTGGCATGCATCTTCCACGACGATCAGCCCATATTCGTCCGCGAGAGCGAGGATGCCGTCCATGTCCGCCATTTGGCCGTAGAGATGCACAGGTACAATCGCCGTTACCGGGCGATTGCTCCGGTGGCTGATTAAGCGCCCGGATTTGTCTCGGGTGCACTGCTTCTCCAGGTATTCCTCAAGCCTTCCGACAGACAAGTTGTAGGTCTGCTCGTCGATGTCGATGAATTCGGGCAGGGCGCCGCATTGCGAGATCGCCTCCGTCGTCGCGATGAACGTGTGCGGAACCGTCAGAACAACGTCGCCGTGGCGAATGCCGCACGCCATCAGTGCAAATCGCAGCGCATCGGTCCCGCTGTTCACGGCAATCGCGTAATCCGTGCTGCAGAATCGGGCAAAGCTCGCTTCGAACTCCTCCACCATAGTGCCGCCGATAAAGCTCGCCGTGTGCAATGCCCGGCGAAATACCTCGACCAGTTCGTTCTCCAGTTCCACATGTGGAGTTACGAGATCAAGAAACGGAATTCCTTCAGGAAATGACATTGGACCCCTCCATATTGGGTGCGAGAAAGCGCAGCACTTTGGCTGGATTACCGACAACAACTGCGTTCGGGGGAACGCTCTTGGTTACAACGGCGCCTGCGCCGACGATGGCGTTTTCACCGATAGTCAGATTGCAGAGGATCGTCGCGCCCGATCCAATTGAAGCCCCTTTGCAGACAGTCGTAGGTTCAACCCTCCAGTCAGCTTCCGTCTGCAGGTTTCCGTCAGCTGCGGTGGCGCGAGGATAAACATCGTTGGTAAATGTAACTCCGTGACCGACAAAAACATTGTCCTCAATCACCACCCCCTCGCAAATGAAGGTGTGGCTCGATATTTTGCAGCGACGGCCAACTCTGGCGTTCTTTTGAATTTCCACAAATGCGCCAATCTTGCTTTCCTCCCCGATCTCACAGCCATAGAGATTGATGAACCGCGAGAGACGAACATTGGCGCCGAGCTTTACGTCAGGTGCTACTGCGTTCCAGAAATTTTCGCTCACAGGTAAACCAGTTCTCCCCGCTTCTTCAGCGACTCACTGGCAGCTTCGAGCATCGCCACGACTCGCATCCCGGCTCGACCGTCATTGTGCGGATCCTGACCGCTCGAAATGCACTCGACAAAATAGGAAAGCTCGTGCCGCAGCGCTTCAGCCTGCTCCAGCTGAGGCGCCCACATGTCGCCCGAACGGTAACTCACCAGCAACTCGTACACGCCCTCGCGGCTCGTAATGTCGACACCCTTGTCGTAGACCTTGACTTTCTCGTCTGCTTCGAGGTCGTTCCAGACCAGCATTCGCTTTTCGCCGCCGATCAGAGTGGTGCGGATTTTGACGGGAGAGAGCCAGTTCACGTTGATGTGAGCGATGACCTGGTCCGGAAAATAAACGGTCATGAACGCGACATCCTCATGTCCGTTCAGGTGTCCCTGTCCATTGGCTGAAACAGCTTCAGGACGCCCCGGAAGAAGGTGATCCATGATCGACAGATCATGCGGCGCCAGATCCCAGAGGACATTAATGTCGTGCTGAAAAAGCCCAAGGTTGACGCGCGTGGAGTCGTAGTAGAAGAGCCTCCCCAGAGTGCCGTCACTTACCAGCTGGTGGATCTTCTTCACCGCGCCGGTAAAGAGAAACGTATGATCAACCATGATCCTCAGGTTTTTGCGCTCCGCGAGTTCAATCAGCTCTTCCGCCTGCTGCGTCGTGCTGGTGAAGGGTTTCTCCACAAACACGTGCTTACCTTCCAGAAGAGCCGCTTTGGCAAGCTCGTAATGCGTCCATACGGGCGTGATCACGGCGACCGCATCGATGTCTGGAGATTTGATCAGCTCGCACGCGTCTGCGGTTACATGGATCCCGTGATGCGCCTTTTGGGCGCGCTGACGTGCTTTGGGGCTCAGCTCCGCGATTGAGACCAGTTGCGCCCCTTCAAGATTGGCCACGTTCCGGGCTACGTTCGGCCCCCAATAACCGTAGCCGATGACTCCGACGTTCATAATGACAGGACCGCTCTTTCCACCCGTTGGGTGATTGCGTGGAATGTCTCAGTACAGCTTGAGGGATTTGAAAAATGGAGCTGGGAGGAACTCAGGACAGGGAAAAGACGAACTGGATCTAGTAGGCACCCTTAACGACTGCAGCCGGCGTCTGAGCGAGGATCTTCAGATCGAGCCAGGGCGACCAACTCGTCGCGTATTGCAGGTCCAGTCGCACCATGTCGTCAAAGGAGACGCGGCTCCGTCCGGTTACCTGCCAAAGTCCCGTAATTCCCGGCTTAACCTGCAGAAGGCGGCGGCGATGCCACGTCTGGTAAGCCGCGAGTTCGTAGGGAATCGGGGGCCGGGGACCGACCAGAGACATATCTCCGCTAAGCACATTGAAAAGCTGCGGCAGCTCGTCAAGACTGGTCTTGCGCAGGATGCCTCCGAGCGGCGTGATTCGCTTGTCGTTTGCTAGCTTATAGACGCCATCCTTATTTCCACTGACGGCCACGCGTTCTGCGTTCCCCGCGATGAGACGGCTGACGTATTCGCGGTGCGCAGTGTGATCGTTGTTCACGTACATCGACCGGAACTTTAGAAATGTAAAGGTCCGCCCGTACTGACCTACCCGCTTCTGGCGGAAAAAGATCGGCCCCCTGGAACTGAACTTGACCGCCAGTGCAATCGCGAGCAGGAGCGGAAGACAGGCGAGAAGCGCGGCTAAGCTGAAAGCGATATCCATCGCGCGCTTAATGCCCAGCATCCCCACTCTCCCGTTGACCGGTGTGAAGCAGTCGGGATAGAGAGCGGGATCGTTCGAATGCTTCGGCCCGTCGTCCGACCAGTTATCGGGGAAGAAGTGGAACGAGATGCTGATCTGGCTGAACTGGTCGAATGTCAGTTCCGCACGCATTGCGGCGTTGACCTTATTCAGCAGCGTGCTGAGTGTCGCGCACTTGTCTTCGGCTGAAAGGCCCGTGAAGATGACCCCGACAACTGCCGCTTTTTGATACCAGCCCACGACATCGGTCTCCCGAGTCGTCGGCAGCAATGCGGAGGTTACACGGTCGAGCGCGCTTCGCTCTGCCGCCGGTCGAGGGGTTTCACCCGTCTCCAGAAGCATGAGAAGAAAAGGGTTGTTCGATCGCTCCGATCGCTTGCGTTCGAGGGCAAGCGCCTTCAGAAAACTCTCTTCGTTAAGGACTTCGCGCTCTTCCGCTGAAGTTTCAGAGACCGTGCGGCCCCTGATGATCGCAATGTTATCTGTGCCCAGCATTGCCACCTGATTTCACTCCTCTCTCGCAAACGGCAGAAGGCGAGCTAAAGATTTGGTTGTTCGGGGAACTTTGAATCCGGAAACTCTGGGGACTACCTTTAATCCTGTAGAAGGCTTTCCGGCTCCGTTTCAGCCGCGCGACGGGAATAACGGTAGTAGTCCTCTTCGTTGGAACGTGTCGAGGAATTCAGAATCGCTCCAATGATCTTGCTTTCATCGAGAGCCTCTGTTCCTCTTTTCAACTTGCGCTTTGCGGTGACTCCGCGTCGGGCGACCAGGAGAATGCCGTCAGCCAGCTTTTCCCAGACGCTCGTATCCGCCAGCGGAAGAACCGGCGGGCAATCAATGATGATCCAGTCGAACCAATGTGAGAGCTGTTTCATCATCGGCGTCAGTTCGGCTGAATCCAGCAACTGCGGCGTCTTCCTTAGCTCGTGCCCGGCCGGCAGGAACCATATGCCCGCCTCCTCGAGGCGATATATGCTCTCCGTAAGACTTCGTTGTCCGCAAAGATACTCACACAACCCCGGCAAGGTTGAGAGCCCGAAAGTTTCCTCCTGCGAGGGACGCCGAACATCTCCTTCCAGAAGCAGAACCTTTCCCTGCGATCCCGCGGCGAGAGTACAGGCCAGGTTGGCGGCGACGAAGCTCTTGCCTTCGTCGGGGCTCGTGCCGGTAATCAGAAGGCTCCTCAAAGGACGCGCTCTGCGCAGGTGCCGAAGGCGGACACAGAGAAGCCGAAAGGCTTCGGCGGCCGGCGCGGGATAATCCGCAAGAGCGGTGAGCCGATAGTTAACCGGCGCCGTCAGATGCACGGTTTGAACCTCGGGAAGCTCCAGCCGTACCGGTTCCGGTTGTAGCCGAGGACCATCCCTCAGCGCAGCCTTTGCCGCCCGCTGCGCAACGTCAGCGTTGGCCAGCGTCGTCTCCACAATGGTGGCTATGCGGCCCTCGGAACTCGGCTGGATCCTCGCCCGACGCTCTGTACGTTCCAGCAACTCAGTGGCTGCCGTGCGCAACGAACTGACGGATCCGCGGCGTTCTTCCTCTGCCCTTTGCAGGGCGTCAAAGATGCGACTCATTGTTTCTCTCTTTGTATGAGAAGACTTCAGTCAGAAAGGAATTGAGCTAGTGAGTGATCGGCGCAGGTTTGCGCATCTCGGAAATCATGTCAAGGATGTCGGCGAATGTTTCGTCCATCTCAGTCGTGCGCTCGACGTCCGCGTCCCGCTCCTCGCTTTGAACAAGGATGTTGAGCCGAAACTCCCGCGCCACGTCATCGATAATGTCCGGAGTTACTGCCGAAAGCTTTCTCGCATAGGCGCCGATCAGCGCATTCTCGCAGATCGTGTTGATAAGTCGCGGCAGCCCGCCGGAGTAACGATACACCAAAGAAATTGTCTCATCCGGAAAGATCGGGTCGCACTGGGGTTCCGCTCCGGCCTTCTGCAGCCTTTCTGCGATATACTCTGCCGTCTCTTCCAGACTAAGCGGTTCCAGCTTCGCTCGCAGCGAGATCCTTTGCTTCAATTGGCGCAGATCGTACGAGTCCAGCTTCTCGTCCAGTTCCGGTTGGCCGACTAACAGGATCTGCAAAAGCTTATCCTCTGCGGTCTCGAGATTGGAGAGCAGACGGATTTCCTCCAGAAGTTCCGCCGACAGATGATGAGCCTCATCGATGATCAGCACCGTTGTTAGTCCCCGAGATTCGCGGGACAGAAGAAAGTGGCTCACCTCGAGCAGAAGCTCAGCTTTGTTTTTCGCGCTCGCTGCAATTCCGAAGTCGGCAAGCACGTACTGAAAAAACTCGTTCGGGCTCAGCCGGTTGTTGAATACATAGGCATAGGCGACGTCCTTACTGTCCTTCAGTAGTTGGAGGAGGCAGCGAAGCAGCAGGGTCTTTCCCGTCCCGACCTCGCCCGTAACCACAACAAATCCCTTGTGCTGGCGAACCCCGTAATAAAGTGCAGCCAGAGCCTCATTGTGCTTCTCCGTAGAGACAAAACACCTCGGATCAGGCGTTAGATCGAATGGGTTTCGGGTCAGGCCAAAATGGGCTTTATACATGGTGCGCCGGCCCCGCAATCCGATGCCACGCGTCCCTCACATGCAGATGAATCGCGGGTCGTGTCGCATAAACAACGTTGAACGTCGAACAGGACGCCAGCGTCAGAACCACCACAACCGCCACCGCCCAACCAACAACCGTCTTTCTTCTCTCCTCCTGGACCTCAGCCGGAATCCTGATATCAGGTATTTCGCTCAGGATCGGCACCGGCAGGAGTTTCTCGATTTCCTTGTCCTGGTGCAGCCGGTCGTCGAAAGTTTCGAGCCCCCCGGCGACGAATAGTCCCAGCGCAAGACCCGCGCCCAGTCCCACCAGGCACATCTTGATCCGGTCGGGAAACGCCGGCATGATCGGCAGGCTCGGCGGATCGAGCACGCTGAAGCGTTCGCCTTCCTGCATCTGCTCCATGCTGGTAGCCATCGCCGAATCATTCTCTTTTTTCAGCAGATCATTGTAGTTGGCCTGCGACTGCTCGTAGCCGCGCGTCAGGTCAGCAAGCTGAGCTGCACTGGCCGGTTCCGCATTTAATCTGCCCTGGTAAGTACCGATACGGGCTTGCAGATCCGCAATAGCATGCTCACGGTTGGCGATTTCGGTTTCGCTCGCCCGCAATTGCCCCTGCAATTGCATCACCGCGGCGCTCGTGGTGGGATCCATCGTCGCGCTGTCAGCGTTCTCATCCGGATGATGCGCGGCTTTCACCCGAGTTTCGAGTTCAGTAGCCAGTTGACTCCGTTCTTTCGTCACCGTGGCGATCTGGGCCTCGAGATTCTGAACCGCTGGGTATTCTTCCGTATAGCGCGACCGCAGATCTGCCAGTTGCGCCTTCATTTTCGCCAATTGGTCGTCAAGGGCCGATAAACTCGTCGGCGCTCCGCTGGTGCCAACGCTTTGTGTCGGCCCACGCAGCGTTTCATATTGCTGGATCAGCGACTGGTAGTAAACCCGCTGCTGACGTGCCGTGTTGAGCGCATCCTCCTCATTTTGCAATTGCGATTGCATTCCGCTGAGGATTTGAAGGTTGCTGGCTTCCTGGGAGGGCAGATCGCCCTCGTGAGCAGCCTGAAACTCCTTCACTTTCGCCTCCTGCTGCGAGAGGCTGGCTCGAGCATCGCCTAGCTGCTTTTGAAGAAACTGTGTGGTGTCTTCCGATTCCCGCTGCAGCGTCGCCTGGTTCTCGTTAATAAACAGGCTGGTCAGCTCGCTGGTCACCGCTTGTGCCAACTGAGGAGACGGCGCCGAGTATGCCACCGTGAAGCCGTTAACCGTACCGTTCTCAGGATCGCGCACCAGCAGGATGTCGATATCTTTGCGCATCTTCGCAATGACTTCGTCCTGAGTGAGCTTGATCTCCGAGTCCTCATACAGATGGAGCCGGTTGGCGATCAGCAGGAGTCGCGTCCTGCTCAGAATCTGTTCTCTCAGGCTCGCGAGTCGATCCTCAACGTTGTCGCTGATGTTCGGCACAACATAGTCTTTGGGAACAGCAGGCTGCTGCACCAGAATTGTCGTGATCGACTTGTAGCGTACCGGTATGACCCAGCTCGCCACCCAAACAAGAAGCCAGCCCGCCAGCAGCGGAAGAAGAAACTGCATGTGCCTTCTGCGCACGAGATCGCGCACTCGTTCGATGTCGAATGATTTTTTCTCGCTCTGTTCGAGCAACTCTTCAGACATTTTGCTCACCGTCCCAGCGGTCTCGAGAAGTGGTATGTGATCGACACCGATTCACGGGAACTGTCAGGATCGCTCGAGATTGCGGTAATTCCGGGATAGCTCTGGTGAAGGCGTTGATACTGCACGGCAACATTCAAGGTCTGGCCCAGTTGGCGGCTCAGAGCAATCGTCCCCGACAGCGTGTGGCCTCCCCTGATAGAACCGGTTGAAGATTGTGCAACCGCCGCCAGATCCGAGTAGCTACTTCCCAGACTTGCCGTCCAGTCGCGGGCCATCTGCCAGCGTCCTGAAAGGGCGGCTGCATTTGTGCCGTAAACTCCGATGACTCCGGCACCCTCTGTGTCGATACGGCTGTAATTGAGAACCAGGTTCGTATGAAGACCCTGCCAGCCCAAACTTCCAAAGGCGGAGGGTCCCCATCCTGCCGCTGCCGTTGCCGGGGCCTGTGTCAGTCTGTAGCGCTGCGAACCGCCCCCGACGGACAGCGACAGCGCTGGCGTCAGATAAATCGTGTAAAAGCCAAGCACGCCATTGGAGTTCATGGTTGCCTGCGCGATGCCGCTCCCGACAGCGGGCGTCGCAACGATCTCTGTATATTGCCAGGCGGTTCCGATGTACTGCCCGTCCGTCAGTCGGTGAGTATAAAACCCCGATCCACCGCGCGAATTCGAGTTGTACATGCCACGAGTTTCCGGCGATGACGCTGAGTAATTGACCAGCGTCGCGCTGCCGCCACCGCCGACCATGTCGTTCAATGAGAGCTGCCAGCCTACTTGCGCATAAGAACTGTTGGCAACCTGCGGCGCAAACGGCACAACGATTCCCGGAGTTACGGAGGGAAGGCCTCCCGATATCGCACCCGAGATCGGTTCCTGGCTCAGGGTATCCGATGTCTTGGTTATCGCGTCCCCGGCCACAAGGTTCATATGCGGGCTGAGCCGGTACTGAAAGGCCGCGGTAACGGAGTGATCGACGGTATTCAATGCGCTGGTTGGCTCGTAGAAGGTAAAAGCGGGCGAATACGTAAAGCTCGCGTGCATTCGGTCCGTCGTGCGATCGGCACCGATGGTTGGCTGCACAAGATACAGTTGGTCGTTGACGGTGCCAGTGCCTGTCGCAGGATACAGATTATTGACATATCCACCGTTCAATGCCAGGGCGCCGCTGATGTAATTCTGTCGTTCTTCGGCTCCGACCGCTGTCGAAAGTCCTGCCGCGCTGATCGGCGGTGGCATCAGCATCTGGGACGAGTCGGCGGCGCTGGCTGCGCCCGAATCGGCCACCTGCGCCCACGCTGGGGACGCTAACAGCATTAGCGAGAAAACCAGAATTCTTGCAAACATACAGCGCCCCTCACGGGACGACGACGGTATCGTGCGGATCAAGGACGATATTTTCTTCAGGATGATTCCCTTTAATCACGGACTTGTAATTGAAAGGAATGCGAGTCTCTGCGCCGCCAGGACCTTTGCGCAGGATGTAGATGTCTTTCTGCCTGGCAAAATCCTGAAAGCCTCCCGCCACTGCAATCGCGTCGAGCACAGTTGTTGTCGCCGTCAGCGGATAGGATCCCGGCTTTGCGACCCGGCCAAGAACGTTGAATTTCCGGCTGTTCATCTGCGCCACCATCACCGTGACATCCGGGTGAGTGATGAAAGCTTTCAGTTTGGCAGCGATGTCCTGTTGCAGTTGCGAAGGCGTTTTTCCGGTTGCCTGGATCTCGCCAATCAACGGCAGCGCGATCTTTCCATCTGGACGCACCGGCAGGCTTTGCTTCAGGTCCGGCTCGTTCCATACATTGATGTCGAGCACGTCGCCATCGCCAATCAAATAGCCCGTCTGTGTGTCGGCCTTACCCGTTGTCTCGGATGATTGGATGAGCGAATCTGCTGTAAAAACGTGCAATGGAGAATGCATCGCCGGATTCGCGGCGATTGCCACGACAGGCGAGATAAGACAGATCACAAACAATGGAATGGAGGATCGGTTGAGCCTGGCAATCATGGCTGCTCCTGCTGAGATTCTGTTGCCCGGTTCGTCTGTTAACTCACGGCCAAAGCGGAGACCGTTGCTGCCGCTGCCGAAGGCGCAAAGCGCGGAATCGCAGTTGGAATTCCAGCCGGCTCCTTTACGGCTTCCACATCTGCGGCATATACCTCCACGCCAACAGACTGCGCCAGCATTGCAACCGAGATTACCAGGCGAAAAGTGTTTTTCTTCCGTACCAGGATACCTTCCACACCCTGGAGAGATCCGCGCACAACCCGTACCCGGTCGCCGCATTTCAGAAAAGGGTGAGGCTCAACTCGAAAATGGCCGTCGACCGTTCTGCGGACCGCCTCAATTTCCGCCTCGGGGATCGCGGCGAAACTGTCCCCATGAGCGAGAATCATATGCACACCCGGTGTCGTCAGAATTTGGAGCCGTCGACCGAGTTCTCCGCGAACAAATACGTAAGAGGGAAACAACGGCAATGAAAGAACCTTGCGTCTGTCCTTCCAGCGCCGGATAGAGTCGTACTGCGGAAGAAACACTTCGAAACCTTTGGCAGAAAGCATGTCAGCAACCGTCTTCTCGTGCTGATGCCTCGTGTAGAGCGCCCACCACGGAAAGGACTGCGCATTGCCGGATGCCTGGGAACCCTCGCGAATTGAATCTGAGACTTGCATTCTCTTTCGCCTTTCGCTCTGCCTGCGCGCTATTGATTCTCAAACCGCGTGGGCATAGCTTCGCCCTGTGAGCCACATGGCCCAGCTTTTGGGGTTGAAGAAACTCCAGATGAATTCCCTTGCGGGATTGAGTCATCTGGCCGTTCGCCGCATCGTTGGGAAGCCTGTGCAGTGCAGTGTTCGGCGAAGATACATGCCGATCGCTGCAAGGAGTTGAACTTCCGGTAAATCCTCGCCTTATCTCATGGACTGCTGACGGATAAAACGAGAATTTAAGATCCTCGCCGCAACTTTTATTGAGTTCTCAGGTCCCACGGCCGGAAAAGACCGGACTACGACTCCGCGGCAAATTACTTCAGCGGCACGTTCGCCGACTAGTTCCACAGGCAAAACGAATCTCATCTCGATCTGCGTGTTCACTTCCACCAGTTGATCTGTGCGCAGAAGCACCCCGGATACGCTGATGTTCTCCAGTGTCCCTTCCCGCCAGATGCTCGCCCCTCCCACGTGATAGTGAATCGACGTGGCGATTTCGTAGCGTCGAGCTCTCGGAATTTCCGCTTGTAGCTCTTCCGCAGCCATCATCGTTTCCATTTGTTCTTCTGGAATCATTCGACTCTGCAGCTTTCTGAATTGGGGTGAGGAGTTGAGAGTATTGAGGAACCGCAACTGATTCAATGGCCCAACAGTAGTAGTGCCATAGAACTACGCAGTTCTATTCGCATAGCCCGGTGGGGTGTTACGCATGTCGCTGCACGGGCACATTACGTGTGACGATTGCGCATGATGGTAACCAATGAGCGCAGCCTCCGGGAAAAAGCGAGGCGTGGCGTGCACCCAACGCAGGGCTCGTGAACTTTTTCGTATACCGTGTCTCGTTTTCATAGGCGCCACGAAGCTTGCTCTCTCAGCGGAGTAGCAAGATTCCTCATCGCGGCCTCGCCGGGATGCTCCACCGCGGGGATCAATCTGGAATTGGAGAATGAATGAAACCAGTCCTAGGCGGCTGGCTCAGTGAGTCGATGGTTAACGGCGAAGAGGGCCAGTTCGAGGCGGTTCGAGACGCCTAATTTATCGAATACATTGCTCAGATGGTGCTTGACGGTCTGTTCGCTGATGGAGCAGCGCTGACCAATTTCCGGGTTTGAATATCCGGCAACAACCAGTGTGACAATCTCGAGCTCGCGAGCGGTAAGTCCATAGTCTTTGGAGCGCGGAACGGCCTCGGGAGACGCGATACTGCGAAAGGCTCTGACGAGGTCCGAAACGCTTTCCCGGCCAATCCAGTATTGACCCGCCATGACGCACCGAATACTCTCAAACAGCCTCTGGGTAGTGGATTCCTTCAGGATCACACCATAGGCACCCAGCTTCAGCGCTTGTACGATCTGGGCCTTATCGATGGATGCCGTTAACAGGATCGTCCGTACCTGAAGTTCTGCCGCCGCGAGTTCCCGCAGGACTTCCATTCCATCCTGACGAGGCATGACCAGGTCGAGAAGAATTACATCCGGCTGGCTTTGTTTGGCCAGCATCAGTAGCATTTCGCCGTCCGCGGCTTCACCCACAACCTCGAATCCCCCGTCAGACTCGATCAGTTTCCGCAGCCCCTCCCGAAAAAGGGAATGGTCGTCCGCGATGAGCACTCTTACGGGGGAAAATGAGCTTTTGGCCAGGGAAGCCATCTCCGAGCTCCTTCGGCAGTCAAGGCGGACATCTACATCGCGTGGCTCGCCTTGTGGGTGGCGCGCCCCCGCACGATTCTTCCTGCTTGTAGGCAGTATAGTGTCGGGAAAGTCGCCGCCATATCCAACTTTCGTGTCAATCCAGATACCTACCCCCGCTCAGGCTGGGTTGTCCCGCTTCAGGCTCTGAGGCGGCCCGGATTCGCCCGGTCTTCGCCGATTTCGAGACAGGATATGCCCCTCGGACCGACAGCTGCTCTGCCGCATTGAAGGACCGATACCCGCAAAGTGCAGTCCGGCGAGGTTTCGATACATGAGAGTTTTACTTGACGCGAGCATGTCGCAAGTCCTACATTGGCTTTCACTGACTGTGGGGTATTGTCACTATCCGCACCACGTGCGTGTTTAAACTCATGCGGTGTTGTTTGGGTCGAGTGCAAGTGGCGATCCAGTAGACCGATGACAAACGCTCGATCCCCTCGCGGATCTATGAGTTCGTTGGTTTCCGTTCTTTTGCGCACAAAAACAGCGGGGATGGCGTCGTAAAGCTGATGTCAGCTGGCCCGCGCGCGTTGCAGTAGTTTCGGCTTGGGAGAGCCGATGTATGAGCCTTGGAGCTGCGGACCCGGCAACAGCCGGACCGGCGCGATTGTTATTTGGCAAGACGGGCCCTCATGAGCGCGTTTTATCGGTTTTCCGTCTGCTTACCGCGTTGATTTTACTGGCTTCCCTGCCTCTAATCCACGCTATGGCGGGAGCCCATAAATCTGCTCTGATTCTGCTCCTTGCCGGCTACGCCTTATCCAGTGTGATTCTGCTCGTCCGGCTCTTTTGCGGTCCTGATCCGGGCCGTATGTCCATCATTCTCATTCATCTGTCTGATGTGCTGTGGCCATGCGTCCTCTGTCTTTTCACAGGCTGTCTCGCCAGCCCGTTCCTGCTCCTGATGATTTTTGCGCTTCTCGCGGCTCCCTACCGCCGAAGTGTGCCCAAAGCCATGATCATTCCTCTGTTCGGAATCCTGATTGTGCTGGGCGAGTCGGCGCTCGCAGTTGCGCCCGCAGCCGTGTCTCTCCATCTCCGGGCTGGTCCGCTTGAGTCGGCCTCGTTTGCGGTGCGCGCCGCCCTGCTGCTGATTCTCGGAGCATTTCTGACTTATTCGGCCACGTGGTCGGAGCGAGAACACCAGGCCTACGCAGTTCAATCCGTCCTCCAGTGTGTCCGTTCCGATGCCGGGATCCAGGCCAATCTCCGCGAGATCTTGCCCGTCCTGGTGGACATTTTCGGAGCCAACCGGGTCATCCTGGTGCTGAGAAACCCTTCCACACTGCAGATTTTCCAGTGGGGTGCCGGGGACAATTCGCAAGGGCCGCTGTATCGCAATGTGCCGGCGTCGCGAGAGGCTTCGTATTTCTGGCCGATGCCGCTCAACTGCTGGTCCCTCGCCTGTTTCCGTGGCGCTCGCCAAATCGATTGCCTCGCTCTGGATCGCAAAGGCAAATCCCTTCGCGCCGATCGCGGGACTTTTCTTTCCACCTTTGTCTGGGACCAGCCGTTCCGTACCCTCCTCACAACTACCCTGCAGTTCGGGAGCGAGTTGTCGGGCCGCGTTTTCATTATCGACCCTGACTGCACAGGCGGCCGCGAGCTGACCCTGCGTTTGCTGCATCGGCTCGCCTACGAAGTGGCACCCGCGCTCTACAATTTCTATCTCTGGCATCACACGAGCGTCCGTGTCCGGGGCATTGAACGGCGCCGCCTCGCTCGCGACCTCCATGATGGCGTAGTACAGTCGCTGATCGCCACAGAGCTTCAGCTGGAGGTGCTGCGCCGCAAAAATCAACTGGGGCAGCCTGCAGAAGGAGTTTCCGATGCCGTGCTTGCGGCTCAAAGCCTGCTGCGCGAGGAAGTTCGAAAGCTGCGCGAGGAAATCGACCGGCTGCGCTCCGGCGAGTTTCCTCAGTCGGCCCGGCCCTCCCTTACCCACCTCCTGAAGAGTTTTGAGCGTGAGTCCGGCATTTTGACTCGTTTTATCTGTGACGTCGATGAAGACGCCATTCCCCAGAAGATTGGCGAAGACCTGACCCGAGTCGTGGAAGAAGCTCTGAGTAATGTCAGACGACACAGCGGAGCAAGAACAGTCGAGGTTCGTCTGACAGCAAGGGAAGATGCCTGGGAAGTAGTAATTCAGGACGACGGTCGAGGATTTGACTTTTCCGGCTCCCTGTCGCTGGCGCAACTCGAGGCGGTGCGCAAAGGACCTCAATCGATTCGAGAGCGAGTCCAGTCCGCAAACGGTGATTTAACGCTCGAGTCTCATCCGAACCGTGGGGCGAGCGTAAAGATTCGGCTGGCTTCCAACTTCTGATCCGTTTCGGCACCCCGGCCTGAAAACCGGCGCCTATCGGGCTGATCGATCCCATAGAAGGCGCATGGGCCGCAGCAGGAAGTAGAGCGGCCGTATCCAGTTGGGCAAACCCATCAACTCTCGATCTCTGCTGCTGGATCGCCAAAAGTCCGACGACAGGAAGAATTTCCACCGGTCCTGTGCGTCGAGTAGCTGCATTCCGAGCGGAATTCTGCCTCGCGGCCCGACGCCGGGGTTTTCCACTAGATTCTTGGTGAAATGGTCGGCAATGCTCCTCACCGTGCTGTCCGCCTCACATGCGCGCCGGATTTCGGGCGGAATTGCAGCTGCACAGATACGTTCGGCAAGGAGACTACCCAGCATCACCGGCCGTCTCAAGCCCTGTCGCTGCGCCTCCACCATCACGTTTTCCCAGTTCAGGTCCGGAGTTGAAGCGATCAGCTTTTTGACATCGCAAACCCAGATCAGGCGCGACCACAAATGCTTGCACCCGTGCATGCAAAGCAGAATGAATGAAATCTCGGGCCCAATTGCCGGGATTCTCGCACCGGCCAATAGGACCACCCGCCGTCCCCTCCATACCCAGCTCAGGCCGAGGTTGCGCCCGAATCGATTCCTGAACAGATCCAGCTGCCAGCGAAGTTCCAGCACCATTCCATCCGAAGGTCGAACGAAATGGCGCTCGAAATTCCAGGGCGAGCCTTCGGCTGCGTTTGCTTTGTCCGCCGTCTCCAGCTCATAACCGCGTTCCCTGATGAGTTCCATCGCTCGCTCGAGATCTCTGGCGTGAATCAAAAGATCCAGATCGCCCCCCGGCCGGCCATGCAGGTCGCCATAGACGGAAGCGGCAAGCGCGACGCCTTTGAAGGGCATTGCCTGAATGCCTTCCTGATCGAATCGCTGCAGCACCGCAATCAGTTCGGCTGCGTTGGCAAGATTGCCTACAATAATCCGATCGTTCTCCCGGCGAATACGCTCCACAGCCATCGCAGGTACCGCTGACCCCATTTCCGCCAGATTCGCGACCACCATCGGCAGAACACGATGCTGGAGCGCCTGATCGATCAGCTCATCCCATGCCGTCACTCGTTCCGCGAGGCCGCGGATAGAGCCTGCGCCAGCTTGATCACGCACCAACGCAAGCAGGAGATCCCGCCAGACCTTCTCCTTATTCATCCATGCCACATTTCGAATGAGATTATCGAGAGGCTTTGAAATTCGATGGCGGCCAGGATCATGTGCCTGTTGCCATCCACTCCCTCGCTGCCGCAGTTTCTCATCTCGATGGATACCGGCGTATCCCCTGAAAGTGGGGTATGCAGCAGCCGCGCACGCGCCGCGCCGTAGCGTTTTGAACCGAAACACCATTCCATAGGACCGCTTCGTCCAGTTGCTGCGCGAGCGGACGATTCTGGAAAATGAGCGCCCCATCGCACTCCTTGGCCGTCTCGCTGCGTGAAGCACGGAAGGCCACAAAGCGGTCGCCAGGCAGCAGGTTCACGGTTTTGACGGCGCGATAGCCAGCCTCGCGCAACTGGCTGACCAGCTCTTCCTCGGCCGGCAGCCGCCCCGCGCCCCTCGTGGACGCGCCCCACAGGTGGATTGCAGCTGAAGCCCGACGAAGCTCCGATTGAGGTCGTCGTCGTGGATCACATAGAGCAGCCTTCTGCCAGGGAACGGCTGCGTGCCCCGGCTACTGCACCAGCATGACCGGCCCCTGCCAGAAGCCCGCACGACGGCCGGCTGGATCGAGCACGCTCACCTGGCACTGATATTCTCCCGGCGCCAGCTTTCCGAGTCCGACCTCAAAATTGAGGGGTACTACTCCGAGACGCGTAGCCGGCTGCGGCGTCACGGCGATGGGCGGCGTCTCCATCGCCATTTTCTGGTCCCGGTAGAAACTCACATAGGCAAACAAAGGAGCCCCCTGCTCAGGCGCCGTAGCTCCGGGCCTCGTCGCCTCCGGCACGGCCGGCGCCGGCGTCGCAGCCTCGTCGCGCTCGTAGGCCTGCAGGTAGACAAACATCGTGCGATCGATCGCGAAGACGCGCGTGACGCTCGGGATCAGTTTGAGTCCGCCCTGAACGAGCGGATTGGCGGCGTCGTCCCTCGCCTGCTCCTTGCCGCGCGACGCATTGTAGAGAGCGTCGTTTACATCCACCTTCTGGCTGCTCAGCACCACCGAACTCAGCGCCAGGTGGTTCTTCACTTTGTTCAGATCGGGAATTGTGAACTGCGTCTGGAAGGTTCCCATCCGCCCGGTTTCATCGTCGCGCGCCAGAAATTTGATGAGATATTTGCCAGGGAAAAGCGTGAATCCGGAGTCGTATTCGACGGGCCGGTGCGCCAGCTGCGCCACGGTTGCATCGCTCAGCTTGATGTTCACCGAATCGCGCACATTGCTCATCGTCATCCCTGTCGTCGCGTCTTTGACTTCGCAGACAAAGTCGATGAGCGTGTGCTCCGCGCCGAATTTCTTTGCCAGCGCCAGCTCGTGGCCCGGAATCTTGACGATGAGGGGCACGTAGTATTCGGCGCGATTCAGCTGGAAGTAGTCGATCTCCATGGCAACGGTGAGATCGGTGATGGGATCCTCCAGCATGAGTGCGTCTTCGAGCTGCCGCTCCTTGTCGGCCTCGGTGAACCGGTTGAAGGACTTGTTGGCGTAATAGCCCTCGCGGTAATCGAGACTCGTGGCCACAGGCGAATCCACCGTGATCTTTACCCGTCGGAAGCGCCCGTTCTGCGCGCTGTTCGTCGTGTAGTAGCCGATGATGTAGTAATCCTCGATCGCCTTTTGCGCCTGCACGATGCCGCGCGTCAGGTCGTTGTTATCGAACAGCGCCTTGCCGCCGGTATCCGCGCCCAGCGCGTACATCGTGTCTTGCGACTGCTGGAACTGCTGCGTCACCGCCTGCGTTCCGGCACCCGAATACATGCTGATATTGCCCGGCGATCCCTGCGAAGCGTCTCCCAGCGGCGCTTCCGCCACGAGGCCGCGCGCATCCACCGGCCAGAAGGAAACGCCCGCGCGCACGGCCGCGTCAATCGTCGCGTGTAGCTGCGCCAGATTGTCGAGGCCGCTCATCCGCATGCCGCTGGCAAAGTAGATCAGCGATTTTTTCTCGCTCAGGCTGGCGAGCATCTTCGCCGCGGTCATGAGCGCGGAGAGCTGGCGATCGTTGTTGAAGATGTTGAACTCGCTGTCGTCCTGCCCGAAGGCGGCGCCCGTATCGGCGCTGCTGGCATCGTCGATGGATTCGATCGATCCCTGTCCCTCGCCGACGACCATGGTCTCGAGAATGCTCAACAGCCGGTTGCGGTCCGCGGTGAAGTCCTGCACGACGTCCACCGATCCGCCCTGATAGCGCATGATTGCAATCAGGTCGGCCGGCGTCATCTGCGTGCGCACAAACTTCTCCGCCGCCCGCAGCGCGCGCAGCTGATCGTCGGGCGGCATCGCCGTCATGTCGAAATAGAGCGCCAGCAGGCGGTGATCGTTGTAGTGGGTCTTCCCCGGAACCTCGGGGGCAATCTGCGTTCCCACCAGCCTGCGATACAGCGTGACCTGCTCGTCGTCGGGCGGCGTCACCGGCAAAGGCGCGCTCTCCGCTGCGAGCGCCTGATGCTCGAACGTGCGAATGGCCTGCGGGACGCCGTCTTCCTGAACATGAAAATCGTTGGCCGTCAGACCGGGTACGAATTGACCTTGCTTGTCCTTCACAACCACGGTTTCGACCACCAGCTGCGAATTCACCGAGAGCGTGAAGGTTCCGTTCTGCGCGGTCTGGTTGGTGCCCACGGTCTGCGCGCCGAGCGATGCCGCCAAAGCCGCGGCCAGCGGAATTCCCGCCAGGATTTGTGCCATGGTCCCCATCTCAGAACCTCAGCCTTCCCGTTATCTGCAGGCTCCGCATTGGGTTTGACAATGCGGGAAGGCCGAACGTCGTGCTGTTCACGGTGGTATCCCAGGCGGTGTAGGTGACGTGATTCAGCGGATTGGTCGCGTCGACGCGCACGTCGAGGCTGCGCGTTCCTCTCAGGCGAAATGTCCGGGCCATCGAACTGTCGAAGGTAAACACATCCGGCCCGATGACGGAGTCGCGCCGCGCGTCGCCCCAGGCGCCGGAAGCTGGCGCCGTGTACGCGGCCGCATTCAGGAAGTGGCCTCCGGAACCCTGGTACAGCGGCGCACCGGTCACATCCGGGCGGATCGGCCCGGTCACTCCTGTGCCTGGCACCGCCTCCACTAAGTTCGGCGTCTCGGGCAGCCCGCTCCCCGCAGTCGTTTTCGCAAGGAGCGTCCACTCCTTGAACCAACGGCCGCGCCGTCCGCTGAGCAGCGTCTCCGTTAGACCCATGCCCGTGGTGTACTGCAGGGTCGCAGTCACCAGGTTGCGCTGGTCGAAAGTCGAAAGCCCGCGCTCCGCATTGAGGTCGAGCCAGTTCTGCGCGATCGTCGGCGACCCGCCCGCAGACGCGCTTGCATTCGTATCGCTCGGCGCCGACATCGACGCTTGCGTGGTCGCGTGCCCCTGCGCTCCGATCACGGCATCGTCATCGAGCGACTTCGACCAAACGTAGTCGACCGACGCGGTGAGACCCCCGCGCAGGCGACGGCGCAGATTCACCTCCCCTGCTTCCCGCGTCGAGTTACCGTTCGACGTGCGATACACAAACCCCGTGGGGCAGGAGGGACAAGGATTCGCCGTGCCAACCGGCCATGTATTGGGCAGGAACTGCTGCATGCCGCGTGTGCCCTTCACGCCCGAATAGGTCACCGTCGCAACCAGCGCGCCCGGCAAGTCGCTCTGCACGGAAAGCTGCCAGTCCTGGGCATAGCCCACGCGCAGGTTCGGATCGACCGCGTATGTGTCTGCCGTGAATCCCGCGCAAGCGATGAACCCGTTGGCGAGCGTCAGCGGGCAGGAGCTGCTGTTGGCCACCGTCAGGCTTTTTGAGAGCGGCGCCTGCTGCGCCATCGTTTGCGCGCTGGAGAGGTAGATCGACGTGTCGTCGTAGACCCCGTACCCCACCCGCACAACCATCGTCGACGCGGGAATCGGCCGCCACGACACGCCGACCCTCGGCTCGAAACCGCGCCGGTCGGGCCGGACCAGCGCGGCGGGATATCGGGTTCCGGTCAGCGATCCGGTCGGATCCCTCGCCACCACCGGCGCCGCTGCCGCAAAATCCGTGGTGATATCGAGGTTCACCATTCTCCCGTAAAGCTCCGTCATCGGAGCTCCGTACTCCCAGCGCATTCCGGCGTTGACGGTCAGCTCAGGGTTCACGCGAAAGTCGTCGACGACATAGACGTCGTACGCGGGCTGGCGGAAGTATTTTTCGGGATTCCCGAAGGCCAGGGCGCTTGTGTCTGGAATGCCGAGGAGGAAATCCGCTAAGTCTGAACCACTCGTGCTCGCCCCTCCCGGACTCGCCCCCGCACTGCCCGGGGCCGCCGTGGCCGCACCCGTGAAGGCGAAGGTCCCGCGCGGATTCGACTCCGTGAACTCATTGAACTCCTGTTCGCGGTAATCGCCGCCGCCCGTGATCGTGTGCCGGCGCCGTGTGGTGGAGAGCTTCAGCGAGAAGGCGTCGGTTCGATTCCGGTTGAACTCGCCGTTGGCATCGCTTAGCGCCTCAGTCCCGCTCGAGAAATTCAGCGATGGCGGTCCCCAATCCTGCGGATTCTGATCGTTTCCGGTGATGCCGGCTTCGCCCGAGATGTTTTGCTTATTCTCAAACTCCGGACGCAGCAGAGTTCGCTGCCGGGTGAAGTGATAGCCGAGCACGGCGAAGATCCCGTGGTTGTACTGGTGCGACCAGTTCACATGCGCGTCCAGGCCCAGCGTGTCAGTGGTGTCGACAAAGCTGAATACGTTGGCGGCGTCGGCCCGCATACTTTGGAAACCGAACCCGCCATAGACCTGGTCGCGGCGGCCAAGCGTCTTATCGAGCCGCGACTGCAGTGCGTCGGAGTGCGAATGGCTCAGGACTTCGGCCTCATAGTTGTACCCAGGGGTGTCTCCGATATTCGGCAGCGGATAGAGCCTGAGCATCGCCTGCGCCTGAGGGCTCACCGGAATCGGTCCCGCAAACGGCTGGCCTGTCGCAGGGTTGTAGATCGTAAGCGGCTGTCCCAGCGCATTCGTGAGGCCCGAGAGATCGCCGCTGCGCTCTGCCGAGTCGGGCATCAGCGCAGGATCGATGCTCCCCGCGCTGTCCCGCGTCCATTGGTACGCAACGAAAAAGCTGGGCCCATGGTAGAAGAGGTGCGGAATCATGAGGGGGCCGCCCAGCGTCGCCCCCACCACGACACGGCTATAGGCAGCTTTGGGCACCTGAAAGCCGGTCAGCGAGTACGGTCGCGCATCGAATGCCGAATTGCCCACCGCGCTGGCGAATCCGCCCGTGTACAGCCCGCGCGTCCCGGGACGCCGGTTTCCAAAGGCCGGAGACAAGGAGTATTTCGACGTCGCCGCGTTATTGTCGCTGCCGTTCACCAGCAGCCCATCCGCAGCCTGATCGTCATTTTCATCCGCGGACGGCGGCTCGGCCGCCGGAGCCTGAGTCGCCGCAGACGGCTTTTGCGGAGCACGAGCCTCGAGTGCAGGCGGCCCTGCCGGCTGCACTTCCTTCACCTCGGCGAGCATCTGCTCCATACTCAGCAGAGTCAGATCGAACTTTCCCTGCGGAGCGTTGGGACTGACCGTCACTTCGCCTTTGAGGGTTTCGAATCCGCGCATCCGGATCTCGATCTTCCAGGTTCCGTCACTCAGATCGGCAAACGCATACACGCCCTGTTCATCGGTGACGGCGGAGAACTCTTTGCCGCCCTGGCTGACTCTCACCGTCGCGCCCGGAACCGGCGTGCCGTTCACGAAGACCTGTCCGTGATACTCCGTCCCCCACGCGCACGCGGAGCCGAGCAGCATCGCCAGCCCCAGCATCCATCGGACCCCCGCGTTGCGCATCAGCCCGCTCATCGATACAGTGCGGCTCCCCGCTGTCTCATTCGGACGCTGCCACGCAGCGCTCATTCAGATATGTGGGAGATCGGCAATTCGTTCGCTTGCACCGATTTCGCCGCGGCCCGTGTGTGCGGGTCCGCCGTGCGAAGGATCCCCGACGGTGCGCTCTAGTTCGGCGAAGGGTGATCGATGTGGTCGATTACCAGCACCGGCACCTGGGTCTTCTGCGCTTCCAGCTTCAGATCCAACTGCTCCTGGATCGCTGTGAACAGCGGCGGCGCCGCATTGGCGTCATCCGCGGACGGGGGCGGCACTTTAAAGCCCGCGTTCGTAAACTGCGATTCGTCAGGGGTCCACTTTAGAGTGAAATCCCAGCGCCCCTTGAGGCCGGTACTGTCCACCACTGGCCGGTCCAGCACCGCGGACTGCATCAGGCTCGTAAAGTTCTGCATCGTGGCGTTCATCACGTGCAGTGTGCCGATCGGTCCGAAGAAAAGCCCCGGCAGCCCGTTCGGATTGTCGGTGTTCTGCTTCATCTTCGGCCCGTCTTTGCCAACAGTCAGAACGTAGGCGGCCATCTCTCTCTGATCGTTATGGAACTTCAGCGCAAAACGGTCCGCCAGCAGCTTCTGCACCATCTCCTTGAGCTGCGCACCGCTCGGTTGCCCCGGGGTGTCGGGTTTCGCCTCAATGTCGACCTTTTCCGAGCTCATCCAGTCCGGCGCTCCGATAATCTGCTTATCCTGCAGATCGTAGGCAAACTTCACCAGGCTCGAGAGCGAAAAGTTTACGACCTGCATTTCTCCGCCGCGCCAGATCAGATACGTCCGCTGCTCATCCGGCTTCGTCGGTTTAATCGTCGCTACTTCGAAGGAGGGGTGGGCATCGGCCGCCATTGGCGGAATCTTCGGGGGTGGCGCCGGCATCGCCCATTCCGTCTCCGGCGTCGCTCGTTCAAAGACCAAAGGAATTGAGTTGTCACCCTGCTTGCTGGTTCCGCTGATCGAGTTCCCGTCAGCCGACATCTTTCCTTCGAACGACAGCCCGATGAACTCGATCCCATACTTCAGCGTGCCGTCGTCAAAGGAAATCGAACTCGTTGCAATCCCCTGCCCGCTCTGGTCGATGCTGTAAAACATCGCGTGCAGCGCGCCCTTATCGTCCTTCGTGATCTTCAGCACGGTGCGCAGATCGTGCCCGCCCGGTGCATGCAGCGTTCCCTGCCAGGTGCCGGTAATCCCTGACGGCGCAACCGGTGTCTGCGCCGCCTGCCCCGGTGCCGGAGCCTGTGCCGGCGCTGTCTGAGCCTGCCCCCACGCCAGCGTTCCAAGCGCAATACTGGCGGCCCACGCTATCAGCGTCCTGCTGCTCAACCTCACCATCGACGAAAGGCTCCTTCTTCGATCTCGGACCAAAATCGCTTGCGTACGGGGTTTGTGGGAAGCATACAGCAAGGATAATGACGTTTTCGACACCGAATCGCTCGCCGGTGTTCCCTCAGTCCGGGGTTCTGCGGGGCGGCTATGCTTTACGGCGTGACGCTGGATGAATCGGCCGTTCCTTCGGCGGTTACGTCGATGGTGACCTGCTTTTCAACGCGCAGGACGAAGGTGCTGGGGTCCTTCATCCCCCATGCCACGTAGGGAACGCCAAACTCTGTGGTGGCTGTGAGGCGATCGGGGCTGCTCATGCGGACCCTCATGACAAGGCGCAGAGGATGGTCCTTGCCATGAATCGTGAAGACGCCGTCGACCGTGATCTGCTGGTCCGCTCCCGGTTGGGGCGCTGCGCTCACCGTTTGCGGACGAAAGATCGCCTCGGGATAGGTCGCCGTCTCCAGAATGTTTTCCTTCATCAGGCGATCGCGCGTGGGGCTGCCGCTGTTGCCGCTGTCGAGTTCCACCACCACCTGCCCTTCGGCATGGCCGGTGGCCGGATCGTACGCGATCGTCCCGCTCTTCATGGCAAAGGTTCCGTGCACGGTATGCAGCACGTCGCTGAGCGTGAATCGGATTTCTGTCTTTGCGGGATCCAGATGCAGCGTGATCTCCTTTTCCGGCGCAGACGCGGCCAAGCCCCCATGCGAGAAAAGCGCCGCGAAGGCGGGAACCAGCCATTTGCGCAGGATTGAAGGCCTCATGCTGAAGTGCGATCCTCAGGCAAATTGCGGCGCCAGCAGCAGCAGGCCCAGCTCTGGGCCGTGGCGCAGAATAAATTCTGTCAGCGGCTTCTCGCCCACGTGAACGGCCAGCAGCTTGCGGAAAAGCTCCGGTCGCCCTGCCAGCGCCGGCAAGGCTCGCGAGCGCAACGCGCCAAAGCGATCGAGCAGAAGCATCATCGCCGCCATTCTTTGCGGCAGAGCGAGCGTCGTGGCGTGCCGCGCCTCATACACTTCGAGACTTCCGCAGGCCAGCGACTCCGACAGCAGCAATGCCTGCCGGAAGCTCATCGCCAGGCCCTCCCCGGTAATCGCGTCCGCCGAGCCTGAAGCGTCTCCGATCAGCGCGACGTTGCCGCGGGTCACGCGCCGCAGCCTCCGCGTCATCGTCAATGCACCGCGTTCGGGTGTGCTCCGCGCCGCGCCGGCCAGTTTCTCGCTGAGCAATGGAATGCCGCCAAGAATGTCGAAGAGCCGGACGCCGCTGTGGCGCGTGATGGCCGCGACGCAGACTTCCTCCGGGCCGACGGGCGTGATGTACGCCTGCCCCTGATCGCCCCAGTGAATCTCCACGTGGCGGCTCCACGGCGCGACCCGGAAGTGCGCGCGAAATCCGAACCGGCGGCTGCGCACCACGTCCGGTTCGAGCCCGGCCCATTTGCGCACCTGCGACGCAATGCCGTCCGCGCCGACAAGCCAGCGGTAGGCGCAGGGTTCTCCACCGATGCGGATCGCATCGCCCTCGTGCGCAGTCACGGGCGAGCCCCACAGCAGGCGCACTCCGGCCTGCGCCGCTCGCTCGAGCAGCAGCTGGTGGAGCGCCGGGCGCCGGATGCCGATTCCCCGGCCGCGAGGAAAATCCGCAGCGCACCGTGCCTCGCCCTGGCAGAACAGGATTCCCTGAAATTCCGCGCCATGGCGCGAATCCACTTCCACGCCGAGGCGCTGCAACTCACGCCGCGTTTCGGGCATCAGCCCCTCGCCGCACGGCTTCTCGATGGGCGGCCGCAGCGCGTCGGCCACCAGCACGTCCGCCCCGCGTTGGCGCAGAGCAATCGCTGCCGCTAGCCCGGCCGGCCCTCCGCCGGCAATCAGCACATCACACTTTTGGGTTCCCGGCATTCGCCCCCTACCACTCCAGCAGCAGCATCTCGCAACAAAATCCGGGGCCCATAGCGGCGAGAATACTGCGGGTTCCGGGCGCGGGACGCCGGTGCTTCATCACTTCATCCAGAACCACCAGCACAGACGCCGACGACAAATTGCCCACCCGGCGCAGCGCTTCCCAGGAAACCTCGAAAGTCTCCCGAGGCAAGCCCAGCGACTCTTCCGTTGCTTCGAGCACTTTGGGCCCGCCGGTGTGCATGATCCACGATCCAATGTCGCTGCGCGTCATCCCCTGCCCGCTGAGAAATGCGTCGACACCGGGCCCGAGATTCTCGCGCACCACTCTCGGCACTTCGGGCGAAAGCACAATACGAAATCCGTTTTCTGAAATGTCCCACCCCATCACGTCTTCCGTGTCAGGGAAGAAAATGCAGTCGCTGGCTACGATGAGCGGCCCTCTGCGAGGAACCTGATTGCCCGCGATAAGCACCGCTGCCGCGCCGTCGCCGAACAGGCCTGTCGAAATAAGATTGGCAAGCGATACGTCGTTGCGCTGCCACGTGAGCGAGCACAGTTCCACGGAAAGCAGCACCGCGATCTGATCGGGATAAGCGCGCACATAATCGGCGGCGCGCGCCAATCCGGCCGCGCCCGCCACGCAGCCCAGTCCGAAAATTGGATTCCGGCGAATCTTCGGCGACAGCCGCATGCGGTTCACCAGCCGTGCATCGATCGAGGGACTGGCTACGCCGGTGACGCTCACGAAGAAGATCGCCCCGATCTGCTCGCGCCTGAGCGCTGCCTGCTTCAGAGCGCAGTCGATCGCGTGCTCGCCCAGTTCCTCGGCTGTCTCGATCCACACGTTGTTGGTCTTGCCCCACGTGTCGAGCGCTGCATATTCATCGAGCGGGCGCGAGAAGTAGCGCCCTTCCACGCCAGTGCGTGAATGCAGACGAGACAGAACCGCGGCGATGTCTGCATCGTTGCCCCAGAAGCCCAGCAATGCGTCGATCACATCGCTCTGTTTGTAGTAGTGCTGCGGAAATGCGGTTGATGTGGATAGGATATGCATGATTCTCGGGCTTGAATGTTTAGACGCAGAGCGCCAGGCGTTTCGGTTGTCGCCGCCATGAAGATTCGTTCATGTTCGACGGGTGCTCGTGGGTCAATGTTGCAGCGCTCATCCAATAATAGGAAGCGAATCGCGGGCAACCCGCTGCGATTCATTGATTTTTTCGGCGACCAGTGGAATCTCCACGGTGATGCGCGCGCCCCCGTCGGAGCAGTTGCCTGCCTGTGCGCTGCCGCCATGTACCATAGCCACCGCGCTCACAAATGCCAGCCCCAGCCCATGGCCTTCCGATCGGCCGCCCTTGACAAACCGCTGAAACACGCTCGGCAGTAACTCTGCGGCGAAGCCCGGCCCGTTGTCCTCTACCGTAACCCGTATCATTCCTTCGTTGCCAGTAACGGCAATCCGGATCGTGGCTCCATCGCCCGCGTAGCGCAGCTCGTTCTCCATCAGGTTCGAGAGCATTCGCGTACACAGCGAGAGATCCGCCGCCACCCGAGCATCCCCGTCGGTCGCGACCCTGAGATGCTGATGGTGGTCGGCGAATGCGGGTGCATAGAGCTCCGCTACGCGATTGACCAGCTCATTCAGATCAACCGATTCGCGCCGCAAACGCAAAGCCCCGCCATCGGCTTCAGCCAGATCGAGCGACGTGGTAATGACGTCAGACAAGCGGTCCAGATGGTCGATCGCCTGTGCGACCAGCTCTGAGGATTGCTCTCGGTCGTCCAGCGAGAGCGCAATCTCCAGGCTGCCCCGCACCGACGTGATCGGGCTCTTCAGGTCGTGCGCCACCGAGTCCGTGAGCGTGCGCAGCTGATTCACAGATGCCGAGATGCGGTCGAGCATATTGTTGAAAGTCCTCGCCAGGCGTGCGACTTCATCCTGCTGTCTCCCCACCGGCACGCGCGTCCCAAGATCGTCGGATCGGATCTGCGCGGCGGTACCGGTGATGGCGTCGACGCGCTTCAGCATCCGCCGCAGCCCCAGCAGCGTGGCGAGGAACCCGAACGCCACCATGATGACCCAGCCGAGGAAAAACCGCACCAGCAGCTGGCTCAGCAGGTGGGCCCCGGTCGAATCGAGCAGGCCCAGATAGAGGCGGCCGGCTCCGGGCTGCATAGCCACGCTCACCACGCGGAATGGCGCTCGCCACCCACTGATCTGCAGTGACGTGGGTACGCCCTTGTCCGCTTTGATCGTGCCTAATGCGTGCAGAAACTTATCTCTGTCCGGCGGGCCCACCCACACCGGCGCATGCGAAGGATCACCCGTTTGCGCGAAGAAGACGGTGTTGCCGGCCACGTGGCCGCCGCTCCCGTCATAGGAAACTTCCTGCGATGCCAGTTCCGCCACCTCCTCCACGATGCGATCGTAGAGCGCGTCCCGTGGCGTGTTGACCGCAACCTGCTTCAGCGTTTCGCTTTCGCCCATCAGCCACGAGTCGCTGCGTTCGCGCACCGTGCGCGCCACCATCAGGTACATCACCGCGAAAACCGCCGCGCTGCCTGCGGCAAACACGACCGTGCTGCGCAGCGACAGCCGCCACGCCGCGGTTCGGTAAAACGAACTGCCTACTCTCGCCAGCATCTTCAGGTCAGCCCTGCAGCAGATAACCCACGCCGCGAATCGTTCTGATCAGCGGCCGCTCGGAATCGCGATCCACCTTATTGCGCAGCCGGTGGATGTGAACATCCACCACGTTGGTCGACGTATCGATGCGCATCTTCCAAACGTGATCGAGCACCATCGCGCGCGTCACCACGCGGCCCGCGTTGCGGCACAAATACTCCAGCAGCGAAAACTCCTGCTGCGTTAGCTGGAGCTCGGCGCCGCCCCGCCGCGCTTCGCGTCGCACCAGATCCATCTCGAGATCTCCGGCCCGCAGCTTCGTCGTCTCCGTCTGTCCCGGCGAGCTGCGCCGCAGCAGCGCGCGCAAACGGGCCAGCAGCTCGGCAACCGCGAACGGCTTCGTCATGTAATCGTCGCCGCCGCGTTCCAGTCCGAGCACCCGCTCGTCCACCGACCGGCGCGCCGAAAGAATCAGCACCGGCGCCATCACTCCCTGCGATCGCAGCCGCTCAATTAACTCGAGCCCGTCGATATCCGGCAACGTCAGATCAACGATGAGCGCGTCGTGAACTCCCTCGATCGCCAGCTTCTCGGCTCTGCTTCCCTGAGCAAGTGCGTCCACCAGAAATCCGGATTCCGTCAGAGCCCGGGTGAGAAACTCGCGAATTGTAGTGTCGTCTTCCACCACCAGCAACCGCATGGTCCCTCCGTCACTCAGATGCGCACAGCCCGCGATGCCAGGGCGAGCGCATCCTGCCAGAAAGCCGCGGACGAGTGCACCAGCTTGATGACCTCGTCTGCGGCATCGATAAATCGCTCCAGACTCCCCTGCGAGGCGTTCAGCGGTGGAGCAGCTTTCAACACCAGAAAATCGTTGCCGCAGATCTGCGTGAGAATGTCGTGATCCCTGAACAGCCGCATGACCAGCATCTGCCCGAACAGGGCCGCATGGATGCGCTGGAACGCCTGGAAAGAAAGCCGCAGAGTCAGCGATCGCGGAGCCTGGAAGACGATTCCGGTAAAGAATCCCATACCGCGCACCTCGGCGACCATCTCGTACCCGCCAATCCGCTCGCGGAGTTGCTGCCGGAATGCCTCCCCATCCACCAGTGCCCGCTCCGCCAGCCCCTCGGCATCGAGGACGTCGAGCATCGCGATGCCGGCCCGCATGGCCAGGCTGTTTTCGCTGTAGGTCGAGGTGTGCACGATCGCCCGCCGCAGCGAGCTGTACACCGAATCGTAGACGGCGTCGGTCATCAGCACGGCGCCGCTGGGGATAAAACCCCCGCTCAGCGCCTTCGCCAGAATCACCATGTCGGGATCGATCCCGTAATGGTGGCTCGCCAGAAATCGTCCCGTTCGCCCCAGCCCCGTCTGCACCTCGTCCATCACCAGCAGCGTGCCATGCTTCCGGCAGAGCTCCTGCGCGCGCTGCAGATAATCGCCACCCGGCAAAACAATGCCGCCCTCGCCCTGGATTGGCTCCAGAATCAGCGCTGCGTAGCGGTTGGTCCTCAGTTTCTCTTCGAGCGCCGGCAGATCGCCGAACGGGACAAAGTCAACACCTGGAATCAAAGGACCGAAGCCCTCTGACCAGAACTCGTGATCCATCAGCGCCAGCGCGCCGCAGGTGAGCCCGTGAAACGCACCGCGCGCCGCCAACAGACCTTTTCTGCCGGTTTTGGCGCGGGCGAACTTAATCGCGGTTTCCACGCCCTCGCTGCCCGAACTGCAGAAATAGACCTTGTTCAGCCGTCCGCCCGCGCGCTCGCACAGCAGTTCCGCCAGATCGCCGGCCGTGGCCGCGACGTGGCTCTGCAGCATCGACGGCCCCCGCCTCCCGAGTTCGCGCTGCAATTCATCGGCGATATGCGGATGGTTGTGGCCGGCGTTGTACACGCAATAGCCCGACAGGAAGTCGAGGATCGTCCGGCCATTCGCAGTGCGCAGTTCTTCCCCGCGGCATTCCGTGTATTCAACGTCCATTTCCAGCAGATTCAGCAGCCGGACCCATTGTGGATTGACATGCGCAGAGTAGGTGCGGTGGCCCGCAGCCTCGGAAATCGTCATGTATGAAATCTCGCTCTCAGGGTACTCCTGCGCCCCGGCCCGGCAGCTTGCGAGACGATTACAAACGCGTCATCGTTACCATCAGCTTCTTGTCCACGATTGGACTCTGGAAAACCGCTCGCGTATGCATTCCGAACCTACAGAATTCCGGATTCAGAGGATGAAGTGCGTACCGTTTTCGGTAAAGCATCGCGCTGCCGCGACGCGAAAAATCCAGAGCATCCTCGCCTCGACCAGGGCGAATTGATAGAAACGTTACCACTCAGTTGTGGAAGCGTTACCACGCTAATCCTGCCTTAAACAAGACCCTTTCTCCAAAACCTGGGCTTGCAGGCGTTTTCCTGTTTGCGTTTGGGATGAAACGTGCTAGCGTTTTGGGAATCTCCTCGTCGAGTGTTTTCCCCGCTCTCTTACTGATTTGGTTGTCTCTAAAACTAGAAGGAGATACGCTGTGACGCAAAAGGTTGTCAGGATATTTAGTCTTCTGCTCGTCCTGTCTGCGGGCCTTCTCCCGGCCTGTTGGCTCGGTGCCCAGGAGACTTCGGCATCGCTCACCGGAATCGTCACCGACGCCAGCGGTGCCGTAGTTCCCAACGCCCACATCGAACTGGTGAATCCGGCCACTGGCCTGAGCTACAAGGCCCTGACCAATGCGGCCGGCTCTTACACCATCGGCAACATCACCCCGGGCCCCGGCTATACCGAAACGGTTACATGCCAGGGATTCCAGAAAACCGTACTGTCCGGGCTGTATCTGAACGTCGCGGCCACCCGCTCGCAGAACGTCACGCTCGCGGTCGGCGCGGTGTCTCAGACCGTTTCCGTTTCTGCAGCGAACCAAAACGTAACCCTCGATACAACCGATGCAACGATTGGGAACAACTTCCAGGTCCAGTATCTGAACGACCTTCCCATCTCTCTGCGCGACTCTCCGGCAGCGCTCTTCACCCAGCAGCCAGGCATGACGCAGGATGGTTCGTCCACCGGTTCCCGCACCGACCAGGATCGCGTGACCCTCGATGGCCTCGACGTGAACGATGAGGCGACCGGCAACTTCGGATCGATCATCGCCAACGCGCCCGTGGATTCTGTGCAGGAGCTGCGCGGCACTACGGCGGGAATGCTTTCCAGCAATGGCGCCGGCAGCGGCGGACAGTTCGACATGGTCACTCGTTCCGGAACCAATCAGTTCCACGGAGATGTGAACGAGTACCACCGCGATACCGACCTTGAGGCCAACGAGTGGTTCAACAACTTCGAAGGTGTTCCGCGCTCCCCACTGATCCGCAATCAATTCGGCGGCAGCCTCGGCGGCCCACTTTGGAAGGATCGGGCGTTCTTCTACTTTGATTACAACGCCCGTCGCGACACGCTCGCCGGCCAATCCGAGCGCACCGTCCCCACCGATAGCTTTCTCAAGAACCAGACCATCAACTACTTCACCAACATCGCAGCCGGAACCACCAACAGCATCGGCGCTCAGCAGATCGCCAAATACGATCCCCAGGGCGTCGGTCTCAGCTCCGCGATGTTCAGTTTCCTGAATGGCAATTGCGGCAGCCGCAAATGCTACCCCTCTCCCAACGACTTCACCGGTGACCGCGGCGACTTGCTCAACACCGCCGGCTACCGCTTCAATTCGCCCTTTCCCTACAAGGAGAACAACTACGTCGGCCGCGTCGACCTGACCCTCACCTCGACGCAGCACCTTTTCGGCCGCGTTACCTACAACCGCATTAACTCGGTCCAGAGCGCCGTCCAGTTTCCCGGCGATCCTGAGACGTTCCCTTTTATCGACAACAGCCATGCATGGGTCGTTGGCTGGAACTGGTCGATCGGTAACAACAAGACCAACAGCTTCATCTGGGGCGAAACAGTCGCGAACCTTGGATTCCCCGCCACCTACAATCCCCAGGGCCCCAATCAGTTCAACTGGGATGGCGACCCAACCGGCGGCTTCTTTCTGGATGGCCCGTATGCGGGCGTCGGCGGCGCCCAGTCCCGCATCTTCCCCATTCCCATGTTCCGCGACGACTTTGTCTGGGAGAAGGGACGCCACAGCCTCACCATTGGAGGCGATTTCAAATATCCCGGGCCGCACTTCAGCAACTACAGCAACTACAACTCTCCCAACCTCGGCCTCGGCGGCGGCATTACCGGCCTCACCGACGGAGATCCGAGTGGGTGGAAGTTCCGTCCTGACGATCTCGATCGCAACCAGACCAGCCTGACGGTCTACGACTCCGCCTTCGTTTTCGGTCTCGGCCGCTACGCCAGTGATGGCGAAGGCTTCAATTACACATCGACCGGGAGCGTTGTGCCAGAGGGCGCCGGATTCCAGTCCAAATACAAGTACTACGAGTATGAAGCCTACTTCGGAGATTCCTGGAGGGTTTTGCCGCAGCTCACGATCACTTATGGGCTGCGCTATCAGAACTTCACGGTGCCTTACGAAATCCACGGCCTTGAATCGGTGCAGAGCCAGAGCTTCTGGGACTACATGAACGCTCGTATTACCCAAAGCGACGCGGGCATTTCAGGCCCCACGGCGGTGCCGTACATTACGTACAACCTGGGCGGCAAAGCCAACCACGGACCTCCGTTCTTCAGCCCCAGCAATCTGAACCTGGCTCCGCGCGTCGCATTCGCCTGGACTCCGGAAAAGAACGGCAAGCTCGTGATCAACGGCGGCGCGGGCATCGTCTACGACGAGACCATCGTCAACGCCATTCTTCAGGAGCAGGCTGGATATTCCTACCTGTTCCAGAGCTCGGGAACCAAAGACTACGGCGTGTCCGGCACGGCGGCGCACTCCGCAGCCTATAACTCGTTGCTGCAGAATCCCCGCTTCTCCGCTTTGAGTTCTCCACCGGCTGGCCCCACAGCGCCGACCATCAACAAGCCCTACACTCCGTTCGTGGGTCCGGAAGATCCCAACTGCGGCGGCGTGGCCGGGCCCTGCGGACTCGCTAACGGAGGCGCCTTCAACGTCTCCGTCGACCGGAAACTCCCCACTCCCTACAACCTCATGTACAACTTCGGGATCCAGCAGCAGCTCAACGGCGGCTTTATCTTCAAGCTGGGGTATGTCGGCCGTCTGGGACGCCGCCTGCTGGCTCAGGCCGATGCCGAACAGCTCATCGACTTCCCCGATAAGGTGTCGGGGCAGAAGCTGAGCGACGCCATCGCCGCTCTCACCACCTGGTTGCGCCAGAATCCCAACGCCAACCCCACCAGCGCCCCGGCACAGCCGTGGTTTGAAAACGTGCTGTATCCGGTCGGTCCCGCGAACGGAACAACCAACACCGGCTATCTCGCCAGTTCGTGCGCTCCTTACCCGGCGCGTGGTGACGTAGCCGACAGCACGCAGTGCATGTCGTACTACGGCATGCTGCCGGATAACGTGGGCATGTCTGCCCAGCTGTCGGAAAACACCTTCTTCACCGACATGGGCTTCTCCAGCTACAACGGCCTGCTGGCTACCCTGCACAAAAACACAGGACACGGCCTGCAGTTTGACCTGAACTACACGTGGTCGCACTCGGTCGACAACGTCTCCCTCGTGGCGAACTCCTACGCCTTTGAGGGCTACGGGTTCATCTGCGACGTCCTCCGTCCCCGGCTTTGCCGCGGCAACTCGGACTTCGACGCGACGAACTATCTGAACGGCAACTTCCTCTACCAGTTGCCGGTCGGCCGCGGTCAGGAGTTTGCGTCCAATCTTCCCTGGTGGGCCAACGAGTTCCTCGGCGGATGGGAATTGAGCGGCCTGCCTTCATGGCATACTGGCAATCCCTTCATGGCGAACTCGGTCGCGTTCCTCATGAGCTACTCGAATGAGGACCCCGCCATCCTGACCGGCAGCCTGGGCCCCATGAAGTCCCACGTCAACGTACAAAACGGCCAGGTTGTCGACTTCAAAAATCAGAGCCTGGCTTACAACCAGTACCGGGCGCCGGTAGGCTTTGAGATGGGCTCGCGCAACAATCTGCGCGGTCCCGGATTCTTCAACCTCGACCTCGGACTCGGCAAGACCTTCCCCCTCTATCGGGAGAGGGTCAACATGAAGTTCCGCGCCGATGCCTACAACGCGCTCAACCACCCGAACTTTCACCCCCCTGTCTTCCAGAACAACATGAGCCTCGTGGCGCCCCCGGACGAGTTTGGCGTGATTCCGGGCACGGTAACGCCGGCGTTCGGCGATCAGTCCGCTCGCGTGCTGCAGGGCGCGCTGCGGGTTGAATTCTGATCGACGGCGATCCACTCAACCAATCACCGCAAACGGCCCGGCTTTCAAGCCGGGCCGTTTGCATTTTGTGCTCCCTTGCCGCCGGAATTCCTGCCTTGCAAATTCTCCGCCGGTCCGCCGAACCCTGCGCTCCGGCATCGCTTTTCACTACGATGGACACAGAGATCGGCTTTCGAGGGTTCCTTTGTCTCAGTCATCGCAGCCTCGCTGTTCGCGCCGCCGCTTTCTGGAGCAACTGAGCGCCGCTGGCCTCGCGGTCGCCCTGCCCGTAAGGCTCATCGCTGCCCCAGGACAGCGATATATCGCTTCGGCGCCTGGATCGGTGGTGCCCCATCGCGCTCCGCTGTCGCCCGGCGCCTTCGACTTTCTCCCCCTGGGCTCCATCCAGCCCCGCGGATGGCTCCGGACGCAGTTGCGCATTCAGGCCGATGGGCTCAGCGGACACCTGGACGAAACGTGGGCCGATGTCGGCCCCAACAGCGGATGGCTCGGCGGGACCGGCGAATCGTGGGAGCGCGGACCCTATTATCTCGATGGATTGATTCCGCTCGCCTGGCTCCTCGACGACGCGGCCCTGAAAGCCAAAGCGCAGAAATTCATCGACTGGACTTTGGATCACCAGGCTGCCGGCGGCATGATCGGCCCCGCCTCGAACGGCGACTGGTGGCCGCGCATCGTGATGATGAAAGCGCTCACGCAATATCAGGAGCTCACCGGTGATCCTCGCGTGGTCCCCGTGCTGGAGAAATACCTGCGCTTCCAGCTGTCCCAGCTGCCCTCGCGCCCCCTCCGCGACTGGGGCAAGTTTCGTTGGCAGGATGAGCTGCTCACGGTGTTGTGGCTCTACAATCGAACCGGCTCGCCCTGGCTGCTCGACCTTGCGCGCCTGCTCCGTCAGCAGGGCTACGACTGGATGTCGCTGTATGCCGATTTTCATTACACCGAGCCGGTAACGGAGAATTTCCTTCGCGCGCACGGAGCCGGCGGCCTCAGCGATCTCGCCCTTTCGACCCACGGCGTCAACCATGGACAGGGTGTGAAGGCAGGTCCGGTGTGGTCGCTGGTTTCGGGATCCGACGCGGACCGTCGCTCCGTCGAAGGGGCGCTCGCAGCCCTCGACCGTTTCCACGGTCTGCCCAATGGCATGTTTTCCTGCGATGAGCATCTCGCCGGACTTGATCCCTCCCATGGCTCGGAGCTCTGTACCGTGGTGGAGTACATGTTCTCGCTCGAACAGTCTCTCGCCATCACCGGTGATCCTTCGCTCGGCGATCGGCTTGAAAAACTGGCCTTCAACGCGCTCCCCGGTGCTTTCACTGATGACATGTGGGCGCACCAGTACAACCAGGAGCCGAACCAGGTCGAATGCAGCCTGCACCGCAAGCCGTGGACAACGGATGGGCCCGAATCGAATCTGTATGGACTGGAACCGAACTTCGGCTGCTGCACCGCGAACTTCCATCAGGGCTGGCCGAAATTCACGAACAGTCTCTTCCTCCATGCGCGCGCCGGTGATGCGCAGTGCGGCGAAGGACTGGTCGCCGCCGCATACGCGCCTTGCGAGGTGCGCACCCTCCTGAATTCCACACCGGTCCATATCGTCGAAGAAACCGAATATCCATTCCGCGGAGCCGTCCGCATGCGCATCGCTCCCGAGAAACCCACGAGATTCGCTCTCTGCCTGCGCATTCCGCAGTGGGCCGCTGGTACGACAATCCGGATCAACGGCGCGCACCAGCCTCCACCTGCCGCCGGTACGTTTGCTCGCATGGAGCACGAGTGGAAGACCGGCGATGCCGTGGAGATCGAGTTCCCCATGGCCCCACGCATCGTCCGTGGCTATCGCAATTCCGTCAGCGTGGAGCGGGGTCCGCTGGTGTTTTCCTATGGCATCGACGAAAGCTGGGTGAAGCTGCGCGACCGCGGCATGACTGCGGACTGGCAGGTATTTCCTGCGAGCCAGTGGAATTACGCGCTGCAGCTCAATGCCGGCGCGCCTGCGGAAGGCCTCGCGGTCACGGAATCCGACGTGGGACCTCGCCCCTTCGCGCGTAAGCACGCGCCGGTGCAGCTCCATGTGCAGGCGCGCCGCGTCGATGCCTGGCGCGCCGGGGATGGCGCTGCCGATCCGCTGCCGGAGAGCCCCGTACATATCGCCGAATCCGCGCAGAGCCTCACCCTCATTCCTTACGCGGCGGCCAAACTGCGCGTCACGGCGTTTCCGTCTTCGGAAGAAAGCTGATTTTCAGTGAAAATCGTGCGAGCGGACGTCGAGCCCGCTATGCGCGAGCGGCTCGAGCCGCGCTGCCTTCACGTGAATCACATTATCCTGATTCTGCAGCGGCCCTTCCACCAGCAGAAATCGGCTGCGCGATACGGTCAGCCGATCGCGATCGTAGAGATCGGGCGTGACGATGACGTTGGCAATGCCGGTTTCGTCTTCCATCGAAATAAAGATGAAGCCTTTCGCGGTGCCGGGGCGCTGCCGCGCGATCACGCAGCCCGCGGCCCGGACATATTCGCCGTCCCGGCGCGTCTTCAGCTCTTCGGCCGAAAGAATGTTGTTGCGTCGCAGCTCCGCCCGCCGGTAGTGCATGGGGTGTTTCCCGACGGTCAGGCCGGTGCCCGCGTAATCCGCAACCAGGCGCTCGTCGATCGTCATCGCCGCAAGCGGCGGCGCTGCTGAATCCTCGCGCAGCCATGCGCTCTCCTGCCGCAGCAGCGGGCCTTCCAGCTTGCCGGCGCGCTCCACCTGCCACAACGCGTCGCGCCGATGGCGAATGCCGTCGAGCGCATTGAGCGCACCGATCTGTGCCAGCCGCGTGAGATCTCTGCGCGCAAGAGCAGGCACGCGCTGCGCGAGATCTTCAGCAGACTGGAACAACCCATCCTCTACCCGCGACGCCACCAGCGCTTCGGCCGTCTCCTGCTTCAGGCTTTTCGCATACCCCAGGCCCAGTCGCACCGAAAGGCTTCCGTCGACTTCATGCTCGATGGAGCAGGGCCAGTGCGAGCGCTGCACATCGACCGGCCTCACGCGCAGGCCGTGACGTTGCGCATCCTTCACCAGCACCGCCGGCGAGTAAAAGCCCATCGGTTGATTGTTCAGAATCGCGCAGGTGAACGCGGCAAGATATTTCACCTTGAAATACGCCGACGCATACGCGATGAGCGCAAAGCTCGCGGCGTGCGACTCGGGGAATCCGTAGAGCGCGAAGGAACTGATGTTTTTCACGATCGTTTCCTGCGTCTCAAGGTCGATCCCGTTGGCGGTCATGCCCGCACGCAGCTTGCCTTCGAGATTCTTCATCCGCTCCCACGACCGGCGCATGCCCACCGCGCGGCGCAGTTCGTCGGCCTCCGCTCCCGTAAAGTTGGCAACCGTCATCGCCATGCGCAGCAACTGCTCCTGAAAAAGTGGCACGCCGAGCGTGCGCTTCAGCACCGGCTCCAGCGACGGATGCGGATAGCTCACCGCTTCCCGGCCCTGCCGCCGGCGCATGTAGGGATGCATCATCTGCCCGACGATCGGGCCGGGGCGGATGATGGCCACCTGCACCACGAGGTCATAGAATTTTGTTGGGTAGTTGCGCGGAAGCGACGCCATCTGCGCCCGGCTCTCCACCTGGAACATCCCCACCGTATCGGCCTTCTGCAGCGTGCTATAAATTTCGCCGTCTTCAGGTAGCTGCGCCAGATCGATCTTCTCCCCGTAATGCTCCGGGATCAGCTCCATGCAATCCTTGAGCACCGCCATCATCCCGAGGCCCAGCAGATCGACCTTGATGATGCCGAGGTCGGCGCAGTCTTCCTTGTCCCACTGCACGACGGTGCGGCCCGGCATCGAAGCGCGCTCCAGCGGAACCACACGATTGAGCGCGCCCTGGCAAATAACCATGCCGCCGGAGTGCTGCCCGAGGTGCCGCGGCAAATCCTGGATGCGCATCGAGAGCTCGAGATACTTCGCAATCCGCGGATGCCGGATATCGAAACCCGCGTGCGCGAAGGAGTGCGCCATGGTGTCGGTTTTGCCGCGCCACTCCCACTGGCTCACAAGGCTCGATAAGCGGCCGAGCGTGTCTTCGTCGAAACCCAGCGCCTTGCCGGTTTCCCGCGCCGCCGATTTTCCGCGATACGCGATCACGTTGGCGGTCATGGCCGCGCCCAGCTCGCCATACCGTTGATAGACGTATTGAATCGCCTGCTCGCGCTTGTCTTCCGAAGGCAGATCCAGATCGATGTCGGGCCACTCGTTGCGGCTCTCCGAGAGGAAGCGCTCGAAGAGCAGTTCCATGCCCACCGGGTCGATGGCGGTGATTTCGAGCGCATAGCAAACGGCGGAATTGGCCGCGCTGCCCCGCCCCTGCACCAGAATGTCGTGCTGTTTGCAGTAGAGGACAATGTCCCAGACGATGAGGAAATAGCCGGCGAAGCCGAGCTTCGCGATCAGCCTGAGCTCGTGATCCACCTGCTTCTTTGCCTTTTCCATCAGTGCAAGGTCGTTCTTCGGGCCGTAGCGCCGCTCCACACCTTCGGCCACACGCTTCCGCAGAAAGCTGTCCATCGTCTCGCCATCGGGCACCGGATAGCGCGGGAATTCGTAACCGAGCTTGCTCAATTCGAAATCCAGACGCGACGAAAGATGAACGGTGTTCTCGACGGCTCCAGGCACGTCGCGAAACAGCGCGGCCATCTCACGCGCCGTGCGCAGATGGCGCTCACTGTTCAGCGCCAGCAGCCGGCCTGCGTGATCCAGCTCGACGTGATGCCGGATCGCCGTGAACAGGTCCTGAACCTCTCGCTCGTAGGGCGTTGCATAGCGAACGCCGTTGGTGGCGAGCACCGGCACGCCCAGCGAGCGCGCAATGCGGATCGCGGCCTGGTTGCGCGCTTCTTCCTCGCGCTCCTGGTGCCGCTGCAGCTCGACATATATATTGTTGCGCCCGAAAATGCGGATCAGCCGCTCGACCGTCTCGCGTCCCGCAGTCTCGCCGCCGCGCGCCAGCGCCGCAGCCAGCGGACCTTCGTCGCCGCCCGTGAGGCAGACGAGGCCCCCGGCATACTGGCAGAGATCGTCGAAGTTCGCCGCTCCCTCGCCCTTCGTGCTCTCGCGCATCTTGTACTGCGTGATCAGCTGGCAGAGATTTTGATATCCCTCGCGCGACTCGCACAGCAGCGGCAGCCGCGCCGGCTCCGCTTTGTGCTGATGCGGTAGCCACGCCCACGGCATGAGCCGCGGGCCCAGGCTCGACACGGCGATCTCCGCCCCGATGTGCGCGCGTACTTTATTGCGCTGGGCGCTGGTGTGGAAGCGCGCTGCTCCGTAAACGCCGTTGCGATCGAGCAGCGCGATGGCAGGCATCTCCAGCGCTGCAGCCTGCTCGGCCAGCGCTTCGGGCTGCGAGGCAGCCTCGAGAAAGCTGAAGGCGCTGGCCGTGTGCAGTTCGATGTAGCGCTCAGTCATAGAGCGCCGCCATCTGCCACGCATCGCGCAGCACATCGCGCATCAGGCAGCAGTTGAGCATCCTGCGATCGTCGGCGCGCGCAATCAGGTCCCACTGCTCGCATCCCCACAGCGAAGAGTTCCACCAGTCGCCGCTCGATCGCCACGGCCCATAGGCGCGCTCCACCGTGTAGCGCCTCTGGCGGAAGATGAAGGTCCGCGGACGCTTCGCCAGCATCGTCACGAATGCCGCCTCCGCAGGCCGCAGCCGCCGCGCTGCCGGCCGCAGCGCCGCCGGCTCCTGAAGATTCGGCTCCGCGCCAGAGATGCGGAAGGGCTCCATGCGAAAGCCGTCAGAGCGATGGGTGTCTTCGAGCACTGCGCTGCCCACATTGCCCTCGCCCACCAGGGCGCGAAGGCGCGCCAGGGTAACGTCGAGCCGATCGGGCTCTGGCAACTGCGGTGAAAACAATCCCAGCTGCACCTTGCTGGTGCTGCCCGGCTCAGCTTCAAGCGCGACTGCCAGAATTGCCGCTTGCGGCGGATGCGCTTCCAGATCCAGATGCAGCAGCTTCAGCCACAGAGCCCGATCGTTCGTGGGCACCGCCGGTCGAACGGTGCGGCTATGCGTCACACCTCCCTCGAGTGTCAGCTTCACCGAAACTTCGGCCAGCGCTAGCACGCGCGCCGAAGCGCGCAGGATGAGTTGCTCCAGCATCCTGTTCACCACAAACAGCAGCGCATCGAGCGCTTCCACCGGAGATTCCAGTTCCATGCGCTCTGCCAGCGCGAATCGCGGTTCCTGCGGCTGCAGCAGATGCGGTCTCTCGCCGCGTGCCGTCTGGCGCAGGACCCTCCCCGTTTGCCCCATGCGCGCAGTCAGCTCGTTTTCCGGCAGCGCGGCCAGCATGCCCAGCGTCCGAATGCCCCACAGCGAAAACACGTCAGCCTGATCCTGGGTCAGATCGAGTACCGGCAGCGGCAGGGCGGCCAGTGCAGCGGCTTCCTCGCCTGCGGGAATCACCTGGACCGGCGCGCGCGGCGTGAGGTCTTTCGCCAGTGCCAGCGCGGCGTGGAAATTTGCGCTCACCGCGGCGCACGCTGCCACGCCCAATGCCCGCACGCGCGTGAGCAGATTCCGCGCCAGCATCTCCGGCGCTCCGAACAGCTTTTCTGTTCCTGCAATATCGATCGCGCACAGGAATGCAACATCGGTGCTCGCATCCTCGACGCGCGGCGAGAATCCCCCGGCGCATTCGAGCAGCGCCGCCTTCGCCGCGGTCTCTTCTTCGAGCGAGCGTGCCAGCACCGCGATGCCTGCGAAAGTATTCACCTCCACGCGCGTCATGCCGCCCGCAAGGCCCAGCGTGCGCGCCTTGCGATTCAGCGAGCACACCTGCTCGAGCGGTGGCTCGCCTTCCATCACTACGCACGGATGCTCGCGCAGCTCCGGCCGCAGGCGCAGCAGAGCCTGCACCGGAAACTCCTTTGCATAGAGGCAAACGTAGATCTCTTTCGTAGATTTCATCGCGGACCTGCCCATGCAGCATGGCTGCGCCACTCTGCGGCGCTCACGCTTCGCGGCGGCTTGCGCAGCGGCACCACGTTGGCCAGCGTCTGCGTGAAGCGGCGCCGCTCCACTTCCAGGCGATAGGCGCTTCCGGTAAAGACCGTCGTCTCATCGCTGCACGCGCAGCCCGGCTCGAAACGCAGCAGCAATTCCCCGCTGCTTTTCGCGCAGGAAAGCTGCGTCAGCAGCACCACGCTGGCCTGCGTGCGCTCGGCGGCAGCGCGATAGCGGAACCACGTAGCCAGTGGCACCCGCGCGGCGTGCTCCGGCGCCAGGCTTCCCATATCCAGCACCACTACGCTGAATCCCCCAGCCTGCAGCAGCAGATCTGCGGCGCGCAGCGCCTGCTCCATGCGCGGCCACGGCTTGCCTGCTCGCGTACGTGAACGCGCGGGTTGAACCGGCGACGCTGGCGGCTCAAAGGCGTCTCTCTCGAAACGCACCTTCCGCTGCGGCTCCGCGCAGCGCGGAGCCAGGGCCTCGGGACGCAGCAGTCCCGTCACCGCTTCGGCCAACCCCTTCGTTTCGTTGCGCGGATGCCCCCCGCACCCTCCGCCATGCAGGCCGTGAATCGCGGGCTTCGGAACCAGATACTTTTCCGGCAGAGCGAAGCGGTACGTTGCTGGCGCTTCTTTCTTCATGGCAGCCGCGCCGCAGCGCACCCACAGCAGCCGCGTGAGATCGACGCCCGCAGCCGCAGCCGATTCGGGATCGAGCGTGTTCGATACATCGATCCACGCGCTCACGCTGCCCTGGCGTGTGAGCCCCGCAACAAACGAGAGTGCGAGGGAGGTGCGTCCGCTGCACTCCGGACCGACCATTTCGGTGATAGCCCCAATCGGCAGCCCGCCGTCCAGCAGCGCGTCTACCTCCGCCACGCCGGTCGGCGCCACCGGCCGCAGCACCCTCGGCGCCGGTGTCAGAGCCGAGTGAATACGCTGGGCAAGAGCGGTTTCAATTTGCAGGCGGAGAGCCGAGGCGGACGGCATGGAGCCCTTCTTCGCCTTATATTCGCCTCAATACCCCTGCCCCCGTCAATCCACTCTTGCACCAGCATCAGTGCAGGCGAGAGCTAAGTTCCACATTCCGATGCCGATAAAATTTTTGCCGGCCTGTCCCATTCCACTACACTCGCCGTATGTGCGGCCGTTACCGCAGGCGAGCTGACAAGCAGCGCATTGCCGAAGCCTTCGAGGCAGCCATTGGGCTCGAAGACCTGTACCTGGAGCCCAGCGACGACGTCAGGCCGGGATCGATGCAGCCCGTCGTTTATCTGCACTCGAGCGGCGAGCGAGCTATATCCCTCATGCGGTGGGGATTCAAAACCCCCGACCGGCTCCTCTTCAACGCGCGCTCTGAGACCGTGACCAAAGCGAACTTCTGGAAAGATTCGTTTCTGAAGCGGCGTTGCCTCGTTCCCGCCGACGGCTTCTACGAGTGGGCCAAAGGTCAGGGCAGCGAGAAAGTGAAGTTCACCTTCACCGTACCGGGCCGCGAGGTATTTGGATTAGCCGGCGTGTGGTCGAGCTGGAAGAATCCTAAAAACGGCGAGCGCGAGCCCACGTTTTCCATCCTTACCGGCGAAGCCAATGGCGTGATGCGGCCCATCCATGATCGCCAGCCGATCATCGCCGAGCCGCGCGATTACCGCGAGTGGCTCGCGGAAAACGATCGGCCTCCTGTGCATCTGCTGCGCCTGCTGCCCGACGAAGAACTCCGCTCCACGCCGGCTGAGCCCGCGGAGATGCCTCCGGACAAGCCCGCACCCCAGCAGACAGAGCTATTCGGCGCCTCCGAATAACCCGTATCGTTGCCTGCTCAGGTGAAACAATAGAGAATACGTTTTCACGGGAATCCCTAAAGCTGACTGAACTGGAGGCGCCATGCCCGCTCTGCTGCCACGCCTGATTCGCCGACGGACCCAGGGACGACGACTCGCTGCCCTCTGCAGCTTGATCACGATCCTGCCGATCGTCGCGGCGCAGAATAAGCGCCCTCAGCCGCCCCCCAGCCCTGGCCCCATGCTCGAGCAGGGCATCGATCATCTCCATGCGCCCGGCTTCGATCTCGATCTCGTGCACTCCTCGCAAACCGTCGCCGCGCTCAAGCCAACCTCAGCCGATGGCTTCGACTTCACTCCCGGCGATCTGCTCGTCCGCCGTTCTACCGATGGCTATTACCACCTCGGCGATCTCGATCTGCGACTCCGCACCGGAGACGCCGGCCCCTGGCAAAGCTACTCCACGGCCTTCAAGCGTCAGCCTCTCACCCCCTTGCCCGTCCAGGGCGATGACTTAGCCTCAGCCGATCTCGCGCCGACGCTGCCCGCCGATATCCCCGTCGACGTCGTCAGAACCTGGCGCATGGACCACGGCCATCTCGCTCTCCGCTTCGTCGTGAAGAACAAATCCGCCCAGCCGGTCACCATCGGATCCCTCGGCATTCCGCTCATCTTCAACAACATAGTCACCGATCGAACCCTGGCAGAGGCTCACACCCTCTGCAGCTTCGACGACCCCTACATTGGCGAAGACGCCGGATACGTGCAGGTGACGCGCCTCAACGGCCACGGACCGGCCATGGTGGTCGTGCCCGAGCCGCACACTCGCTTCGAAGCCTGGAACCCCATCCTCAATCGCCGCGGACCCGATCGCAAGACCCTCATCTTCAACGACCCCACGCCGCGCGGGGTTACGTTCGAGGGCTTCTATGAATGGATGGTCTTGAGCGGCGCGTACCAGGAGAATGAGTGGAAGAATGCGCAGCCATGGAATCCCGCCACAACCCTCACGCTCAAGCCCGGCGAGTCGCGCAGCTTCGGCCTCGAGTTTCTGCTCTCGCCGTCCATCCCCGAGATTCAGCAGACGCTGATCTCCGACGGCCGTCCGGTCGCCGCGGGGTTCCCCGGTTACGTCCTGCCGCAGGACATCCACGCTCAGTTGTTCCTTCGCTACGCCCAGGCGGTCAAAAGCATCGAGGTCGATCCGGCCGGAGCCATCGCCATCACCCCCCGCCCGGCCACCGCATCCGGCTGGAAGCAATATGAGTTGCAGGGCAAAACCTGGGGACGCTCGCGCCTTTCCATCACGTACCGCGACGGCACCCTGCAAACCATCAGCTACTTCGTCACCAAGCCCGAACAGCAAGTGGTCGCCGACATGGGACATTTCCTCACCACCACGTCCTGGTTCGACGATCCCAACGATCCGTTCCACCGCAACCCCTCCCCCATCACCTACGACCGCCAGGCCGAAAAGCAGGTGACGCAGGACGGCCGCGTCTGGATCGCCGGCCTCAGCGATGAAGCTGGCGCCGGCTCCTGGCTCGCCGCGGCCATGAAGGAATTCGGCGAGCCCGATCCGCAGGAAATCCGGAAATACGAGCAGTTCGTCGATCATGTGCTCTGGGGCGGCATTCAGTTCAGCGACGGTCCGCACGAATACGGCGTCCGCAAGAGCCTTTTCTACTACCAGCCCGATCAGTTCCCGGCCGGCTACTACTCGAGCGCGTTCAACTGGAAGTCATGGACGAGCTGGAACAAGCAACAATCGGAAGCCGTCGATCGCTCTTTCAACTATCCCCACGTCGCCGCTGCGTATTGGGTGCTCTACCGCCTCGCGCGCGATCAGCAGGGACTCATCACGAACCATCCGTGGCAGTGGTATCTCGATCACGCGTACCAGACCACCATGGCCATGATCAAGTTCGCGCCCTATTACACGCAGTTCGGCCAGATGGAAGGCGATGTGTTTGTCGCCATTCTCCAGGACCTGCAGCGCGAAGGCATGACCGACGAAGCGAAATCCATGGAAGCCGCCATGCGCGGCCGCGCCGACCACTGGAATCAGGAGCCGTATCCCTTCGGCAGCGAGATGCCCTGGGACTCGACCGGCCAGGAGGAAGTCTATGCCTGGACGAAATATTTCGGCTTCGACCAAAAGGCGCAGGTCACGCTCGATGCCATCCTCGGCTACGATCCGTTGATCCCGTCGTGGGGCTACAACGGCAGCGCGCGCCGTTACTGGGACTTCATTTACGGCGGCAAGATCACACGTCTCGAGCGCCAGTTGCATCACTACGGCTCCGGCATCAATGCCATTCCGCTCCTCGCTTCCTACCGCGAGCATCCTGACGATCTCTACCTGCTGCGCGTCGGCTATGGAGGCACGATGGGTCCGCTCACCAATATCGATCAGGAGGGCTTTGCCTCCGCCGCGTTCCACGCATTCCCTGACATGCTCGCCTTCGATCCCTACTCAGGCGACTACGGACCGAATTTCTTCGGTCACGCCTGGGACACGGCGACCTACGTCGCCCACAGCTCCGATTTCGGCTGGCTCGCCTTCGGCGGCAATCTGATCGAGCATGGGTCATCGATCCACGTCACCCCGCTCGATTCTTTCCGGATGCGTGTCTACCTCGCGCCTTACGGCCTGTGGCTCACCCTCGATGCGGGCAAGTTCCGCGAGGTCAGCTTCGACGCGCGCTCACAGACGGTTCACATTGTCCTCGATCCCGCGTCCGAATTCACGAAGGACGCTCTGCTGCGTGTCCAGCAGCCGGCAACGATTGCGGGAGTAGGCCGGTTCAAGCCGCAAAAGCCGCTCGCCCTGGTGCGCGGCGCCTATGACATCCCTCTCAGCAGCGGACAAAACGAAATCGTGCTGAAAGCAGAGGGAATTTCCCGGCAGTAGCTGCCTTTACGCCTGGCGGCGTCCTCTTTCCTCGGGCGCAACCACGGGACGCCGCAGCGGCACCATTGCGGCGCCAGGCTCCTGCGCGGCCTGCTGCATGCGCGAGAGCATTTCGGTGCGCACGTAGTCCACAAAGCCCTGCATCTGCCGGTTCATCTCCTCCATCCGCTCCCGCATCTGCAGGATGATGGCAATCCCCGCGATGTTCACGCCCAGGTCCCGCGCCAGATTCAGAATGAACTCCAGCCGCTCCAGGTCCTCGTCGGTGTACAGGCGCGTATTGCCCTCGGTGCGCGACGGCTTCAGCAGCCCCTCGCGCTCGTAGAGCCGCAGCGTCTGCGGGTGGATGTCGTACATCTCGGCCACCGCCGAGATCATGTACGCGCCTTTCGATTTGCGTTTCGTCGGCATGCTCGCATCCCATTATGCAACGGAAGCCATGCAGAAACTATGACAAACCGCCGGATCGAGCCGGCGCAAATATATGGCCGGCGGCCTCTTCCACCACCATCTTGCCCAGCGCAATCCGCCGCGGCAGCAGATTCCGTAACTGCCCCCCGTAAATCCGGTAAGGAATCGTCACCCGCGCTGCATAGCCGTTCGCTTCCTCGATGTAGATGTCCACGGCATCGATATACCCCTCCGCCGAAGGCACGTCGAGCGCCACATTGGCCGCCATCGCGACCCCCTGGATCAGCCCGCGCCGCGCCGCGTCCAGAACGTGCTCCTCCAGCAGCTTCCACTGGCGTTGAGGATCGGTAGGCAGTCGAGGAATCTCCAAAGTTTCGCGCGTCACATTGCCATCGCGATCCAGCGAAAACCCAAACGGCCCTAGCTCTCCGTATTTCCTCAGGATCAGGCGCCCGTACGACATCGCCGCGTTCAGGAGCTGGTTCGCCACCCGGCGTCCGCGCTCCTCGCCGCCCCGCGCGCTGCTGATCTCGACAACCTGGCTCACTTCTTCCCTTTCAGCGTTGCCAGCACCTCTTCAGCGTGCCCATCCGGCGTGACCTTGGGAAAGATCTTCAGCAACCGCCGGTCCGGACCGATCAGAAATGTGGTCCGTTCGATCCCGATCACCTTCATCCCGTACATATTCTTTTCTTTCAGCACACCAAACTGATTGCAAACCTTTTCGTCTACATCAGCAAGGAGGGGATACGGCAAGTCATACTTCTCGCGGAACTTTTTCTGGGCTTTGGGCGTGTCGCGCGAAATCCCCAGCACGACCGCTCCCGTGTTCTGGATCTTTTTGAACTGGTCCCGGAAGCCGCACGCCTCGATCGTGCAGCCCGGCGTATCGGCTTTGGGATAAAAGAACAGAACCACCGGTTTTCCGGAGAAGTCGCTGAGGTGTACGGTTTTCTCCTGGTCGTCCTGGAGCGTAAAATCGGCAACTTTATCGTTGATTTCCATGTTTTTCCCTTCGCAAGCGCCCGGCGCGCGGGGCAACCGGCCGCCAGTATGATTGTTTCGTAGCAGTGAGGATTATGTCACGGGGTCAAACCGCAATTCTCGGCTGGATGCTCGCGGCAGCGGCCTGTGCCCTGCCGGCGCGCGCTCAGTATCAGGGCCACAGCACCACAGAGCAGCAGCCCGGCGCCACCCATCTGCGCGCCACCGCTGTTCTTGAATTTACCGGCGACCTCGGCGACATAAAAGCCAGCCGCCTCGTCCCTGTCGCCATCTGGGACGGCGTGCAATACCAGCCGGGCGGCCTCTATCTCGCCCAGCCTGCTCCGCTCGCGGTTCTCTCCGGCACCCAGTACGAGCTCGAGTCCGACGGTAGATCCCAGGGATTCTTCAATGTAAAGGACGCTGAAGATCTCGCCGGCTTATGGATCGGCGTCGGCAGCTTCCAGGCGCCTGCGCCGCCCCCGCCCAAACGCGCCGCCAAAGACAGCGGCCACGCCTACTTTGTGCACGATGCCGATCCCGACAAGCCCCACTTCGCCCACCGCCCACCGCCAGACAACAGCCCGGACGGCGATACCACAGCGCAGAGTGGCTCCTCGACCGGCGGCCCAACGCTGCATCCGCGCTCCGGCGATAACTCGTCCGGCAACAACTCCGGAGGAGTTTCCAAATCTTCGCAGCCCGAGGTCGACCCCGACCGGCCCACCTTCCACAACCGCGTTCAGAACAATCAAACGGCTTCGAATCAGATGAGCATCGATCCCGATCGGCCGCATCTGAGCTACACCACGCCGGAGTCGCAGCAGAAGCTGGCGAAACCCGACGCCCTCTTCGGATTCCCTGCCGGCATGAAGCAGATCACCGGCATTTCCGACAGCAACCCGCTCGACACGCAGTCGTTCGCTTACTCGTGGGCCAGCCCCGACGATGCCGCGAAGATGCAGTCTGCGCTCGAAGCCGTCGCCCAGCAGGCCGTCGCTCCTCCGGCGCCTGCTTCTCCGGCTCCGAAAACCGCGAGCGCGCACACCACCCGCCATAAGGCTGCGGCGCCCGCGCCGCCTCCGCCTCCCCTCCTGGCCGACGAGAAATTCCATGTTTTCGGTCTTACCCTCGGCGGCGGCGCAACCATGGTCTTCTCCGCCCACACCACCACGGCGCCCGAGAAATACGTGACGCTCATCGCACAGCCCGATTTCTACGGAAACGCCCAGGTGCTGCTGAAGCAGGTCACCACCGGCGACAACCTCGACGTCACTCCGCGCATGCGGCTCATCGACGCGGTCGATACCGAGGGCAATGGCCGCGGCAACCTGCTTTTCGAGCTGCGCGGCCAGACCTATCGCGAATTCGCCATCTATCGCGTGAACGACGGTCAGGCCTCGCAGGTCTTCGTCACCCAACCCACCGCCACGAACTGAATCCCTACATCGCCGGCAACTGGCTGGTGTCCCAGCCTCCGCCCAGCGCCAGAATCAACTGCACGCTCGCCACATATTGCCGCGTGATGATGTCTGCCTGCGTCCGCTCGTTGCTCAGCTGCACCGTCTGCGCCGTCAGCACTTCCAGATAAGTGGTCACTCCGCCCTTATACCGGCCCGTGCTGAGGTCGAGAGAGTGATGCGCCGCCGCTACCGCCGCTGCCTGCACGCCAGATTCCTGATCGAGGATGCGCAGCGCCGCCAGATTGTCTTCCACTTCCTGGAACGCATTCAGCACGCTCTGCCGGTAATTCGCCACCTGCTGCTCGTACGCGTCGCGCGCTTGCTGCGTGATGGCATGCCGGCGTCCCGCGTCAAACAGCAGCTCCACCGCCGAGGCCCCCAGCGACCACATCTCGCTCGGCCCCTGGATCCAGGTTCCCGGCTGGCCGCTCAGCATGCCGCCCGAGCCGTTGAGTGAAATGTTCGGATAGTACGCCGCAATCGCAATCCCGATCTGTGCGTTCGCCGCATCCACCTGGCGTTCCGCCGCCGCAATGTCCGGCCGGCGCTCGAGCAGTTGCGACGGCATGCCCACCGGAATCTGGGGAATCTCGTGCCCCTGCGGCATCGGGGGCAGGCCGAAGGTCGACGCTGACACGCCGATCAGCGTGGCGATGGCGTGCTCGTACTGCGCGCGCGCCACGCCCACATCCACATCCTGCGCCCGGGTCTGGTCCAGCTGTGTCTGCGCCTCGGCCACTTCCACCTCAGTCGCAACGCCGCCTTTGAATCGTATCTGCGTCAGTTTCAGATACTCCTCGTACGATTGCACCGTGTTGTCGAGCAAATCCTTTTGCGCATCGAGCCCGCGCAGCTGGAAATAGTCGGTCGCCAGTTCGGCGCGCACGCTCAGCTCCACGTTGGCCACCTGCGCGGCCGAATACTGCGCGCTGGCCCTCGCCTGCTCGACGGTGCGCCGCACCTGGCCCCAGAAATCCGGCTGCCACTCGGCCTGTCCCCCCAGGCTGAACGTATTGAACTGGTAATTCGTAACTCCACGAACCGTCGTCGGCGAGTTGTACGATTCTCGCGTGCGCTGGATCGACGGTCCCGCCGACAGCGTGGGATAGTACTGCGACCGCGCCACCCGCACCTGCTCCCGCGCCTGCAGGTACTGCTCGACCGCCGCCTTCAGCGTCTGATTCGAGATCGCTACCTTGTCTTCGAGCGAATTCAGCTCCGGATCGTTGTACAGCTCCCACCACTTGCCGCGCAGAACCTGATCGCTGGGCTCCGCCTGTTTCCATGTGCCGTTCGGCGGATTCGGCGGCGGCGCAGCATTTTCCTTCCACGCCGGCGCATCGGGAACCGCTGCGGGCCGATGATAGTTAGGGCCTACCGTGCAGCCAGCCAGCGTCAGCGCCGCCAATGAGACCACCGGCGCCAGGCTACGATTCCGCGTCACTTCCCGCCCCCGTCCGGCCCCTGAGGACTGGGGCCTTCCTCGTGCGGTGCGGCGGGTGCGCCAGGCACGCCGCTTTCCCTCGCCGGTACCACGCGCACCTTCTCGCCTTCCACCACCGAATCCGGAGGATCCTGCACCACCTCGTCGTTGGGCTGCAGGCCTTCGATCACCTGCACCACCCGGCCGTCATCCTGCGCAATGGTGATCGGCACCAGCTTCGCCGTGTCGCCGTTCACCACCGTCACCACGCGCAGCCCCTCCTGCCGGAACATCAGCGTCGAGACCGGAACCATGAGAGTCTGGCGTGCAACCTTCACCTTGAAGTGCACTTCGGTGTAAGCGCCGGGTATGAGAGCCCCATCGCCGTTCGGCACGTCGACTTCCACCAGCAGCGTGCGCGAGGTCGGATCGATAGCCCGCGCCGTCCGCACTACCTTGCCGTGAAACCGCCGCCCCGGATACTCGTTCAGCGTCAGGTCTGCCTCTGTTCCCGGCGCGCACGAGGGCGCTTCAACCTGGGGAACGTTCACGTACACCCGCATGATGTGCTCGTCGTCCAGATGGAACATCTCGCGAGAGCCCGAAGTCCCCGCTCCCGCATTGATGAGCGTTCCGATATCGACGTCGCGCGCCGTCACGATGCCGTCAAACGGCGCGTAGATCTTCTCGAAATTTGTGAGCTGCTCGAGCCGATCCACATTCGCCTGCGCCGATTTCACCTGCGTGTTCGTCGACGCTTCCTGGGTGACAAAGTTCTCCGTGTCCTGCTTCGCCACCGCATTTTGCGCCAGCAGGTCGGTGTACCGCTGGGCCTGCTGCTTGGCGTATCCGGCGTTGGCCTGAGCCGTCGCCAGATCGGCCTTCGCCTGCGCGAGCTGCTGGTCCACCTCCGGGCTCTCGATCACCGCCATCAGTTGTCCCTTGCGCACGCGCGCGCCGATATCGAAATACCACTTCTGCAGATAGCCGTCCGTGCGGGCATAAATGGGCGAGTCGACGTAGGCGAACATATTGCCCGGCAGCACGATTTCCTGGCTGGGGGCGCCCAGTTCCGGCTTCGCGACGGTTACATCGGCCAGCGCCAGATCCTGCGTCGAGTGCGCCAGAGTCTTCTGCGCGCGCACGCGCGGCACAATCAGCGCAACCGCCAGCACTGTGGCTCCCACCAGAACCACCGCGAGCCACACGATCGCCGTGCGGCCTGAAATCGGAGGCCTGTCTTGTTCCTCATGGCCGTGATTGCTGTGGGATTTTTGGTTTGCTTCGCTCATCATCAGTCTCCCGCCACAGGCGCCGGCCTGTGACTGTGGCGCCGGGCTTCACGCTCGTGGCGTCTCCGTTCCACGCGCCCGTGCAGCACGCTGAATACGGTCGGAACAAAAAACAACGTCGATACCGTGGCGAACAGCAGTCCGCCGATCACCGCGCGCCCCAGCGGCGCGTTCTGCTCGCCGCCCGAGCCCAGGCCCAGCGACATGGGCAGCATGCCCAGGATCATCGCCAGCGCCGTCATCAGCACCGGCCGGAATCGCACATATCCCGCATTCAACGCCGACTGCGCTGCATCGCCCACCGTCACTTCCAGCTGTTCGCGCGCGAAGCTCACCACCAGAATCGAGTTCGATGTCGCCACGCCCATGCACATGATGGCGCCCGTCAGCGCCGGAACGCTCAGCCGCGTGTGCGTGATGAACAGAAACCACACGATGCCCGAAATCGCCGCCGGCAATGCCGTCACGATGATGAACGGATCGAGCCACGACTGGAAGTTGACCACGATCAGCAGGTAAACCAGCACAATCGAGAACAACAGGCCCCCCAGCAGTCCCACGTATGACGACCGCATGGTCTGCACCTGCCCGCGCACCACGATGCGCGATCCACGCGGCAGTTCCCCTTTCATCTGCGCGATTTTCGCGTCGATGCCTTTGCTCACGCTCGCCAGATCGGTGCCCGACACGTTGCCGAAGATGTCCACGACCGGTGTGATGTTGTAGTGGGTCACCACCGCCTGCTCCTGCCCAGGCTGCACGCTGGCAAGGTTCCCCAGAATCTCCACGGGCTGCCCGCCCATCGCTGCGGACGAAGGTGGCATCCCGGCCCCGTAAGACCCCGTCTGCATCGGAGCCCCCGCTCCACCGGACGGTTGCACCGGAATATTCTTCAGATCCTGCAGCGTGTCCATCGTGTATTGCGGCGATTCCGCCGCAATGTCGTATTCCACCCCGTTCTTCGGATCCAGATAAAAGGTCGGCGACGTCTGAAAGCTGCCGCTGGTTGCCACCAGCAGGCTCGACATTACATCGCGCTGCGTAATGCCGGCGCCCTGCGCCATGGACCGGTTCACCGCGATCTCCAGCTTCGGATTGTTGAAGGGCTGCTGGATACGCATGTCCGCCGTTCCCGGCACATACTTCACCTCGTTCAGCAGACGTTCGGCAAACTCGCGATTCCCCGCCTGGTTCGGCCCGACGATCTGGATGTCAATCGGCGACGGCAGGCCGAAGTTCAGAATCTGCGTCACCATGTCCACCGGCAGCGTGTAGAACGTCGTTCCCGGAAAACGCCGCGGCAACTCCTCGCGCAGCTTCTGCACATACTCGTCCGTAGGACGATGATGGGCCGCAAGCGATACCTGAATATCCGCGTCCGCCGGTCCTACCGGAGCGGAGTTCGAATACGACAGGTTGATGCTCGAGTACGGCAGCCCAATGTTGTCGATGATCGTATCCAGCTCCTGCTTCGGAATCAGCTGCCGGATCGTGTTGTCGATGCGATCGCATAATTCCGCCGTATCCTCAATGCGCGTGCCCGTGCGCGCGCGAATGTGCAGTTTGAACTGACCGCTGTCCACCGATGGGAAGAAATCCTCGCCCAGATACGGAAGCAGCAGCGCCGCCGATCCCATCGTGAACACGAAAAAAATCACGATGAACACGCCGGCGTGCTGCACGCACAGCTCGAGAATGCGCCGGTAGCCCCCGCGAATCTTCTCAAAAGAGTGCTCGAAGAGGAGCTGGAAACGAATAAACGGATTAAGGCTGTGCCGTTTCTGCTCCTCTTCGCTCTCGTCGTGCTCGCGCAGCAGATATTTCGCCATCGTCGGCACAACCGTGCGCGACAGCAGGTACGACGCCAGCATGGCAAAGATCACGGCCTCGGCCAGCGGCACAAACAGATACTTCGCCACCCCGCCCAGGAAAAACATGGGCACAAAGACGATGCAGATCGAAATGGTGGCCACCAGCGCCGGCACCGCAATCTGCGCGGCGCCATCGAGAATCGCCTGCTCGATCGCCTTCCCCGCCTCCAGATTGCGATTGATGTTCTCAATCTCCACCGTGGCGTCGTCGACCAGGATGCCCACCGCCAGCGCCAGCCCGCCGAGCGTCATGATGTTGATGGTCTCTCCCAGCGCGCTCAGCACCAGCAGCGACGTGAGAATCGACAGCGGTATCGAAACCGCGATGATCAGCGTGCTGCGCCAGCTGCCCAGGAACACCAAAATCATAATGGCGGTCAGGCACGCGGCAATAACCGCCTCATGCACCACCCCGCTGATCGATTCGCGCACAAAGATCGACTGATCCCCCAGCGGGCTGATCTTCAGTTGCGGAGGCAGCTGCGATTTCAGGCTGTCGGCCTTCGCCAGAATCCCCTTCACGATGCTGAGCGTCGATGTGTTCCCCGTCTTGATGATCGAGAGCAGCGATGCGCGCTGCCCGTTGACGCGCACGATGTTGGTCTGCGGGGGGAAGCCGTTGCGCACGTGCGCCACATCGTGGACGTAGACGGTCGCGCCATTCACCTGGCGGATCGGCAGGTCGTTCAGTTCGGCAATCGTTTCCGGTGCGCTGTTGGTCTCAATTTGATACTCGAAGGGCCCGATTTTGATCGTGCCCGATGGCAGTATCAGATTCTGCGCGCCGATCGTGTTCACCACATCGGCGGGCGTCAGCCCCTTGGACTGCAGGGCCTCCATGTTCAGATCCACCTGTACCTGGCGCTGTTTGCCTCCGTACGGATACGGAATGCCGGCGCCCGGCACCGTGACCAGCTGCGTGCGGATGAAGTTCAGGCCCAGGTCGTTCAGCTGCATCTCCGACAGCCCCTGGCCCGAAAGTCCCAGCTGAATGATCGGCACGCTCGATGCGTTGTACTGGATCACCAGCGGTGGCGTCGTGCCCGCCGGCATCTGCCGGATCTGCGTCTGACCGATAGCCGTCACCTGCGCCACGGCATTGGCGATATTTACGCCCGGCTGGAAATAGATCTTGATGACGGCAATGCCGTACAGCGAGCTGGACTCGATGTGCTCGATATCGTTGACCGTGGTCGTCAGCGAACGCTCGCTCAGCGTTACGATGCGGCTCGCCATCTGCTCGGGCGAGAAGCCCTGGTAGTTCCAGAGCATGGTGACCACCGGAATATCGATGTTCGGAAAAATGTCCACCGGCATGTTGACAATCGCCAGCGGTCCCAGAACCATCAACAGCAACGCCACCACGGCAAACGTATAGGGCCGCCGCAGCGCGAGGCGAACAATCCACATATCGTTTTAGCTACTCCTGCGGCGCTCGCCTGACGCGGCGGCCGGGTACATTACTCCGGATCCCTGGCTTCCCGCCAGGATTGCTTGGGAAACAGACAATGACGAACCGCTGACACCAGTATCTACCCTGTGCCAGCCAGGGGAAATCAACTCCAGCTATCAGGAGCTGTATGTCTTTTGGAGACGGACTGTCTCGCGAAAAAGTCTCCGGATCGGAGATAACCTTTACCCGAAATAGATGAGCGGCGAAGCCCCGCCGCTTCATTTTCCTGCCCAGAACTACATATTCATCTTTTTGAAAATGCGCCCCGGCACGCTGCGCACCACCAGCATGATCAGCCTCCAGAACGGCGGCACGTAGGCCACGTCCTTGCGCTTCCCAATGGCGCGCAGAATATGCCGCCCCACCTGCGCGGGCTGCGCGAAGAGCGCGTTTTGCTTCAGGTGCGCCGTCATCGGCGTCGCCACGAATCCCGGCTTGATCGTCAGCACCTGCACCCCAGCCCGGTCGATGCGGTTCCGCACGCCATCGAGGAAGACATTCAGCCCACCCTTCGATGCGCCATACACGTAGTTGCTCTTGCGCCCGCGATCCCCCGCCACCGACGAAATCACGGCGATCGTTCCCCGCTTTTCCGCCTCAAAGTAATTCGCCAGCCACGTAATCAGCGACACCGCCGACAAAAAATTCGTCCGCAGAATCGCCTCCGCTGCCGCGTAATCCCGCTCCGCCGCCGGCTGATCCCCCAGAACCCCATGCGCCACCAGAGCCAGATCGATCCGCCCCAGCGCGCCCACCGCCTGCACCAGCAGCGCCGGATGCCCCGCCGTATCGTCCAGATCGGCCACCGCTCCGTTCACCGCGGCCGCGCCGCGCGTCAGCAAATCGTCGCGCACCGCGGTCAGTTTGTCCGCATTGCGCGCCACCAGGAAGAAGCTCGCTCCCCGCTCCGCCAGCAGCCGCAGCGTCGCTTCCGCAATCGCTGAGGTCGCCCCCAGCGCCAGCACGTTGCGAGGACTATGGCTCGCTTTCTCGTCAGCCATCGAGCGGTCTCCGTCCCGTCACGCGCTGCCAGAATGCCGAGTCGAATTCCGGATCCACGTAGCGTGAGAATTCCTGCCACTGCGGATAAAACGCCTGATACTGCTCCGGCCTCATCCGCGCATCCTTCGCGGAGTACATCCGTCCGCCATGCTCGAGCGTGATTTTCGCCAGCCGCTCGACCAGATCGAAGCTCACCTGCGGCCGGATCGGAAAATCCAGCGCCAGCATCACGCCCGGCGCCGGAAACGACATCATCCCCGCCGACGGAACATCCCCGAAGAACTTGATCACCGCCAGGAACGACGCCAGCCCCGACTTCGTGATCGCCTTCAGAATTTCCAGCATCCCCTCGCGTCCCGTAGCGTGCGGCAAAACGTTCTGGAACTGCAGCAGCCCGTCCTTGCCGTACATCCGGTTCCAGTGCAGCACCGCGTCGAGCGGATAAAAAAACGGCTCGTAGTCCACCGGCCCGACCTTCGTCTGCCCCAGTTGTTTGTGAAAATACAGCGAATTGAACGCCGCCATCGAAAACCGGTTCAGCGCGATCGCCGGCAGATCGAACGGGAACACCAGCTTCGGCTCCTTGCTCTTCTTCAGCGCGCCCGGAATCTCCGCGTGGTCGCCCTGCATGAAGATGCCGCGCGCGAAGTTCCGCCCCGTCGAAACGCAGTCGATCCACGCCACCGTGTATTCGCTCTTCGCCGCCTGCGACAACGCGAAGAACTCGTCGATGCCGTGGAACTTGTCCCCGCGGTAGTCGATCATCCGCGAGACGATCGGCCGCAGCCGAATCTCCGCCCACGTCATCAGGCCTGTCAGCCCCATGCCGCCAATGGTCGCCGCAAACCATTCGGGATTCTCAACCGGGCTGCACACAAAACGGCTGCCGTCCGAGCGCACCAGCTCAAACCGCAGCACGTGCCGCCCGAACGCCCCGGCCACGTGGTGATTCTTCCCATGAATATCGTTGGCAATCGCTCCGCCCACCGTTACATATTTCGTACCAGGCGTTACCGGCAGAAAAAATCCCCGCGGCACCGCGAAATCCAGAATCTGCTGCAGCGACGCTCCGGCTTCGCAGCGCAGCACTCCCGTAGCCGGATCGAACCCCAGCAGGCGATCCATCCCCGTCGTCTCCAGCAGCGTCCCGTGGTCCAGCAGGCAGACGTCGCCGTAGCTGCGCCCCAGGCCAACCGGCAGATGCTTGCCCCCGTGGCTCTTGCTCAACGGATAATCCGTGGTCCAGTGCAGCGGAACCACGTCGGCCTCAAGTGTTGGATACCGCCCCCAGGATTCAAAGCTCGGCCGCGCTGTCTTGTTGCTCATTCACCTTCTCGATTTCCGGCCCTCAGAAAAAGACCGCCAGTGATGCAATGGCTGCAACCGCGACCCCAATCAGCAAACTGATGCGGTCGGTCACGGCGAAAATCACCGGATCCTCGTCCAGTTCTCCGCGCGAGGCCAGCAGCCACACGCGGCTCAGCCACAAAATCATCAGCGGCGTAATCAGCCACAGGCGAACCGGATGCCGGTAGAGCGCGGTCACATCGTGGCCGCCGATATAAAACGAAAACACCACAACCGACGCATAGGCGCTGGCCGTGCCGAAGCTCCTCAGTTGCTCGATATCGCCCAGCAGGTAGCCCCGCCCGTTGGCCAGCGTCTGCCCGCGCGCCCGCGTATTCTGCAGCTCGCTGAAGCGCTTCACCATCGCCAGGCTCAGAAACAGGAATAGCGAAAACGCGCCCAGCCATTGCGAAATCGGTGTCGCCGTCGCCGCCGCGCCTGCCAGCATGCGCACCGTGTACAGGCCTGACAGCAGGATCACATCCGCCAGCACCACCCGCTTCAGATACAGCGAATAGGAAAGCGTCGTCACCAGATACACCAGCAGCCATACCAGAAAAGCTCCCGGCAGCAGCAACGCCGCGAGCGCCACGGCGAGGGTGAGAAACCCCGCGCTGATCCCCACGCCTGCCGTCACCGGCAAATCGCCCGCCGCAAACGGCCGCTGCCGCTTCGTCGGATGCCGCCGGTCCGCTTCGATATCCAGGAGATCGTTCACGATATACGTCGCCGAAGCGCACAGGCTGAAACTCGCGAACGCCACTGCCGCCTTCACCACCAGATCCAGCCGCAGCGAGTGGGCCAGAATCAGCGGCAAAAAGATCAGGATGTTCTTCGCCCACTGGTGCAGCCGCAGAGCCTTCAGAACCGCCCTGGCCCGCGGCGAGCGATCCTCAAACTCCCGCTCCACCTCCACCTTCCGCGCTCGCAGCCGCGAACGCAGCGTCGGCGTCGGATTCGCCAGCATCGCCGCATGGGCCTTTTCCAGCAGTGGCAGGTCAGGCCCCGCGTTGCCCACGTAGTCGTAATGCTCGTCGCCGAAAATCTCGCGCAACCCATCCAGCTTCGTGCTGCCTGTCCGGTTCGTCTTGCCGTCGCTGGCCAGCACGCCGTCAAAAATCCCCAGGTGATCGGCTATGCGCTTCGCCAGCGCCTGATCCGCGCCCGTCGTCAGATAAAGCCTGCGTCCGTCGCCCCGCTCCGCTTCCAGGTATTCCACCAGAGCCCGGTTGTAGGGCAAGTGCCGCACGTCCAGCGCTACCCGCGCGCCAACCTCCGCCTTCACCCGCGCCCGGCCGCCCATCAGCCACGCCGGCAGGCGCAGCACATCCCAGGGATGCGTGCGCGCCAGCACCATCAGCGAGTCCATCAGCGTATCGCTTTTGACCAGGGTGCCGTCCAGATCGACGCACAGCGGCGGACGGGACAGTTCCTGCCCCACCTGCTGCACGGTCGCCTGGCTCAAGGAAGTCTCTCCCATGCTTCTGGATGCAACCCGGATGGTCAGAGACGATTCAACCGTATCCCTGGCTCAGAATCACCGGGACGAGCGAGAAAAATGCTGAATTTCAGCGCAAGTATAGCATTCAGGCAGCGCTCCTCCCCCAGCCGGGAACCTCGCCTGCCACCGGTTCTCCAGCCGACGGTAACTGCGCCACAGCTCGATTTTGCTCTATCGCGCCGCGCTGTGCGCCACTTCCGCCTCTGTCGGCTCCGCAGCCTTCTCCACCCGCTTCTCCGGGAAGTACGCATTGATCACGTACTGCTCCAGCATCCGCTGCGTGTTGAAGAACGAGCCATTCAGAGCGATCGTCGAGCGCATGATGCGCCGCCACTGCCCCTGGTCTTTCGAATACAGCGGCAGAATCGTCTGCTCCAGGTGCTCGTAGAGCGAGCTCGCTTCACCCGCTTCGTCGTCGTTGTCGTCGATCGCCCAGCCGGTCACGCCTTCAATCCAGCCCTCGATCCACCATCCGTCCAGAATGCTCAGGCTCGGCACGCCGTTCAATGCCGCTTTCATGCCGCTCGTGCCGGACGCCTCATACGGCCGGCGCGGTGTGTTCAGCCACAGATCCACCCCACCCGTCAGCAGCGCGCCCAGTTTCCATTCGTAGTTTTCGAGGTAAACAATCTGCAGTGCGCTCTGGCTCAGTTCCTTCGAGAGTTCAATCACCCGCCGGATCTTCGCCTTGCCAGGCTCATCGGCCGGATGCGCCTTGCCCGAGTAAAGAATCTGGATCCCCCCGTGCTTCTCCGCCAGCTTCACCAGCCGCTCCGGATCGGTGAACAGCAGATCGGCTCGCTTATAGGTTGCCGCGCGTCGCGCAAAACCCAGCGTAAAGATCTCCGGCTTCATCTCCACGCCGCTCGCCTTTTTCACTGCCTCCAGCAACGCCAGCTTCGAAGCCGAATGTGCTTCCACAATCTCGTTTTCCGGGATGTCGATCGCATACCGCAGCGTCACATTGTCCTGCCGCCACCGCGGCAGGTGCTTATCGAATACCGCCTGCACCGAGGGCGCTGTCCACGTCCCCGCATGCACGCCGTTGGTGATCGCGTCGATGCTGTAGTCCGGGAACATCTGCCGCGAAACCTTGCCGTGCTGCATCGCTACTCCGTTCACGAAGCGTGAGAAGCGGAGTGCCACGTACGTCAGGTTCAGCAGCCCGTCGTGGAAGCACCCGAACCGCTCCAGCAGGCCCGCGCGCTCCGCGCCCAGAATGCGGTACGCCTGTTCGCCCGAGAAGCGATCGTGCCCCGCCGGAACCGGTGTGTGCGTCGTGAAAACACACCGCCGCCGTACCGCTTCCAGATTCCGCTCCGTCGCCGTCTGCAGCTCGGCGCCGTGCAGCTCCTGCTCCAGCACCGAAATGGTCAGCAGGGCCGCATGGCCCTCGTTCATGTGATACACCCGGGGCTCGTACTCCAAAGCCCGCAGCATCCGGGCTCCCCCAATGCCCAGCAACGTTTCCTGGCGCAGCCGGTAATTCGTATCTCCGCCGTACAGGAAATCCGTAAGGTTCCGATCCGCGGGATCGTTCTGTTCAAGATTGGCGTCGAGGAAGTAAATCGGAATCCGATGGCCGCTCACGCCTTCCATGTCGTAGCGCCACGCGCGCAGCGCCACAGGCCGGCCCTCGATCGTGACCGTCACCACCGGCTCTTCGGCCGCACACGTCGCTTCCGGGCTCCACGGCTGCGCTTCCTCGGTCTGCATGCCGTTCCCGTCGAGGTGCTGGCGGAAATACCCCTGACGGTGCGCAAGCGTCACCGCTGCCAGCGGCAGGCCCATATCCGCCGCGGCCCGCAGGGTGTCGCCGGCAAGAACTCCTAACCCTCCGCTGTACGTGGGGATTTGCGGGACAACCGCAATTTCCATCGAGAAGTACGCAACAATGCCGCCTTCCTTCAGGTGTTCCGGGGAGAAGTATTGCGACCGATTAATAAAACGCATCGTTGAATCGTTGTCTCCAGCCTCTTCGTGCGTTGCCCTACAAGGATAAGCCAACCGTCAGCCGAAAAGCTCTTCCATTGGCAACCCTGAGATTCTTACACTGGCCCGCAATGGGTCAACATCACCCATCTGTGGAATACCCGATTCCGTCCGCTAAACCCGCATTTCCCTGGTCTCAGACCGGACCGGCCGCGGCCGATGCATGACACATGTAGATGTCGGCATCGATGCCGGTTGCTGCCTTGTATTCATCCTGAAGTCGCTCGGAAAATTCAGCCGCTCGCGCCGCCTCCACCAGATTCACCGTGCAGCCCCCGAATCCGCCTCCCGTAAGACGCGCCCCGACTACTCCCGGTAGCCTCTGCGCCAGGGCCACCATCACATCCGCCTCCTCGCAACTCGCTTCGAAATCGTCCCGATAACTGGCGTGCGCGGCAGCCATCAGATCACCCAGCTTTTTCAGGTTGCCGGACTCCAGTGCGTCGGCGGCCGCCACCGTCCGCAGATTCTCGGAAATCACGTGGCGGCAGCGCCGCAGCACATTGGGCGGCATCTCGGCGCCCCATCGCTCCAGGTCCTGCAGCGTAGCGTCCCGCAGTAACTCAATCTCCGGCCGGTGCCTGTGCAGAATCGCCGTTCCTTCCTCCACTTCGCCCCGCCGATTGCCGTATTCCCCTCCGGCGATCGAGTGCTTCACCATCGTATTGGCGATCACCAGGCTGACGTGATGCGGAATCGGCGCCAGCCGGAACTCCAGCGACCGGCAATCCAGCAGCAATGCGTGATCGGCCGCGCCGTTGCAGGCGATGAACTGGTCCATAATGCCGCACGACGCGCCCACAAACTCGTTCTCCGCTCTCTGGCTGAGCTTCGCGATCTCCTCTCGCGCCATTTCTCCGCCCGCAAGGCTCAGCAACGCCAGCACCGTCGCCACTTCAATCGAAGCTGACGAGCTCAGCCCCGCCCCCAAAGGCACATCACCGTAAAGCGTCAGGCTGAACGGCGGCACTTCGATCCCCTTCCCCTGGAGCGCCCACGCCACACCCAGCGGATAGTCCGACCAGTGTTTCCTCCGTTCCTGTGGCCGCTCTCCGGCCCCGAAACTCACGCCCTCCGCAAAATTCTCCGACCAAATCTCAGTACGCCCGTCCTTCCGCGGAGCCACGACGGCTACTGTCCCAAAGTCGATCGCCGCGGGCATCACGAACCCTCCCGCATAATCGGTATGCTCGCCGATCAGGTTCACGCGCCCCGGCGCCTGGAACAACCGCGGCTCCCCGCCAAAGTGCTTATCGTAGATTTCCCTGGCGAGACTCGGATTCACCATGCGTCTTCTCCTTCTGCTCTCCGGTGCAAGGGGGCCTTACTGCGGTGTTACAGGCCTTACGCGTATCCGCATCGGCCATTCTTCCGATTTTCCAGGCTCGAGCCAGCGCGCCTGCCCGGCCGCCATCGCCTCCGCCAGCGAATCCACAGGGGCCGTGCAGGGTTCGATCGCCACGCATTGCTGCCGGTTCTGCTTTCCTTCCGGCCAGCCTCCGTAACAGAGCCATAGCCCCAGCCAGGGAGACCGTTCCGGCTCGAACTCCACTTCCACCCGCACCCCGTGTCGCACCCGCTCCACCGCCGCCCATCCCTCCGCCGGTGCTGACGTGAACAGCTTGTCTCCGGTCTCATCCTCGATCCCGCCCGCCGCACTCAGATCAACCGCATTGGATCGGTCATCGACTGTGTGCGGCCACGCATGACTGCTGTGCTTCGCCCCCAGCCTCAGGTGACCCGACCCTTCGACCTCCACACGGTTCACGCTCCGCGGCAGATCTATGTGATCCCCGCGGTCCACCGCAAACAGCGGATGCGCCGACCACGCCCACGGAACCCGCTCCTCCCCCACGTTCGTCACCCGATAATCCAGGCTCAGTGTGTCTCCCTCCAGCCGTACCACCCGCTCCAGCCGCAGCGGCAAGCTCACCCCGGTCGCGGCCATCCGGATCGTGTGCCCTTCCTGCGTCGCTTCCCACTCCAGCCGCCAGAAGTCCCCGTGATCCGGCACCTCTGCCGATTCGCTTCCGAATTTCACCGCGCACGCTGCGACCGACGGCAGGCACTCGTCGAACCCGCTGGCATCGCCTTCGTCGAACCCCATCGTCAGCGTCCTCTTCGCATACTCGGCCAGCGGCGCTTGCAGCAACTCCAAATTCCCCGGCAACCAGCGCAGCGACGCAATCTTCCCGCCCAGCGCCGGGATCACCGTCGCCCGCAGTGTATCCGTTTTCATTATCAACTCGGCCGGTTCCACGTCCATCCTCCAAAGCTCCTATTTCGCTGAAGCCGCCAGCAGCCTCTCGCCGATCTCCTCAACCCAGGCCAGATGCTCCGGCTTCATCAGCGCCGACCGCAGGCACATCACCCTGCTCTCTTCGCCGGCGTCGCTCCAGTTCGCCCCGGGAAAAAATCGCGCCGGGAGATTCGCCAGCGCGAGATGCAGTCCGCTCTCCGCCGCGCGGTCGAAGATCGCCTGCGCCTGCTGAGATGCCTCGGCCGCCGTCCCGGCTCGCAAGGCCCATACCACAATATCGAGTTCCGGCTTCGGTCCGGGAACAAACCTCCCGGCAAGCCGCGCGTCCTCCGCCAGCCAGGTATGCAGCCGCAGCGCCGCTTCCCTCCCCGCTTCCAGTCCCTGAGCGAACGCCCCGCCCCGCTCCAGCGGAAGCAGCCGCTGCGTCGCCCACAGCGCCACCGCCGACGCCCCTGCCCGCGAGCACTCCAGGCTGATCTCGCCCAAATGCAGTTCGCTCGACGTGAAATACGTGTAGGGCGAGTCGTGCTTGTACCACCGCCCCATGGCCGGATCGCGAAACAGTATGCACCCGCACCCATAGGGCTGCAGCCCGTGCTTGTGCGGATCCACCACGATCGAATCCGCATCCTCGATCCGCTCAAACGCCCGCGCCGCCTCCGCGCCCAAATTCGACGCCAGCCGGAAATATCCCCCATACGCCGCATCCACATGCAGCCGGAAGCCATACTTCTTCCGTAATTCCAGAACCCCATCCAGCGGATCCACCGACCCGACCGCCGTCGTCCCCAGCGTCGCCACTACCGTCCCGACATCGCCCCCGGCCAGCGCCGCCTCCAGCGCCGCCAGATCCATCCGCCCCCGCGCATCCGTTCCCACGCTCTCGTACTGCAGCTTCAGCACCGCGCTGATCCGGCTATGCGTGTAGTGCGCCTGCTCTGACGCTACGACCTTCTTCCCCGGCGCCATTTGCCCGGCAATCCACAGCGCCTCCAGGTTCGCGAACGTCCCTCCGCTCGTCAGGTGGCCCAGATATTCAGTCCATCCGAACATCGCGGCAATCGCCCGCACCGCTTCCACTTCCATCCTCGAGCTGGCCCGTCCCCCATCCAGCGCATGGTTGTTGGGATTGACCCGCATGGCCATCGCGTAGGCCGCGTGCGCCACCGGATGCGGCGGCTTCAGCATCTGCCCCGCGTAAAGTGGATGAAAATACGGGTAGTTATCGTGCAGCCGCCCCGCCGTCTCCGCCAGCACCGCGGCCGCCCGCTCCATTCCCGGCGGATCCAGGGCCGCATCCGGCAAGCCGGAAAATCCACCTTCCAGCCGTTCCATTGCGGGACCCACCAGTTCAGAAAAGGAGACTTTCATGACGCAAAAACCAGCATACTCTCTGCGTCCCGCCAGCCCGCAGTGGTGTCAGCATAGGGCAGGAGGCGCGTATGCCACACTCTCATGCTCTCCTGCGAATCGCGCTTTTCGTCTGCGTCGTGCTCTTTATCCTCGTCTTTACGGCCCAGTAGAGCAACGTCTCCGCTGTCCCGGCAGCCCAGGCTTCCGCACCCCGGCGTAAGCGGGCCTCAGGCCGCCCCCGAATTTGTCCGGCGCAACCCCCCTCTTGCCAATCTGCTACACTTGATCAGCGTTTGAAAGGAACCGGGCAAGAGCAGTCTTTCGCCTCGCCCAACCAAGCAGGATCCAGGGTCTGCCAGTTCGCTCCGATTCACTCCAGCGCAATTCAATCTTTCAGGAAAAAGCAACACAATGGAACAAGGTACTGTGAAGTGGTTTAACGACGCGAAGGGCTACGGCTTCATCTCGCGCCAGAACGGCGAAGATGTCTTCGTGCATTACTCCGCCATTTCCGCCAATGGCTTCAAGAGTCTGCAGGAAGGTCAGGCCGTGCAGTTCAACGTCGTCAAGGGGCCGAAGGGCTGGCAGGCAGCTGACGTCCAGCCTCTGTAAGACGCAAACCAATCTCAGAAGTCAACAAACAAGGGGCGAGCTTCGGCTTGCCCTTTGTCGTTTCCTCCAGACCCTCGCATTTCTGGTTTCAGGTTCCCCTTTCCTGCGTTCACAGCCCCTGACCACGGTAACCCTCCGCATCACTCTCGTTCCTTGCCCGCCGTCTTTCCGGGTTTGACACTGTCCCCAATGTTTCTCAGTTTCCGCCTCAACCTCCTCGAATCCGCTGTCGACGCCCTGGCTCGCAGCGGTGAGCGCCGCTCCGTTCTCCCCAGCCACCTGGCCACCGGCCTGCGCGGCGAACGCGCTGCCTTCTTCTGGCTCCGCCACCGCGGCTACCTCGTTGTCGCCCGCCAGTGGCACTCTTCGCGCGCTCCCGGCGACCTCGACCTTATCGCCTGGCAGGGAGACACCCTCTGCTTCATTGAAGTGAAGACCCGCACTACCCGCGCCGTTGCTGCCGCGCACTTCGCCGTCGATGCATCGAAGCGTCGAGTGCTTCGCCGCCTCGCCCGGCATTATCTGCGCCAGCTGCCCCGCCGTGCCACGCAATCGGCTGACCCGCGGCCCTCCGGTCCTGCCACCCGTTTCGACATCCTGTCCATTTACTTCGAGCAGGACCAGCCCGCCGCCTTCGAGCACTACCCCGGCGCCTTCGGCTGGGAAGAAGCGGAGAGCTGACTCTCTGTATCCCCTGGCTTAGACTCCCTCTCCGGCTCTCTCTTTATACTGAGTCCAGACCCATGCCCTTCCTTCCCGTCGATGAGCAGCTCGACCTGCTCCAGAAAGGCGCGGCCGAAATCATCCGCGTCGACGAGCTCCGCGCCCGCCTCGAACACTCCCGGCAGACCGGCACACCCCTCCGCGTCAAGGCCGGCTTCGACCCCACCGCGCCCGACCTGCACCTCGGCCACACGGTGCTGATGCGCAAGCTCAAGCACTTTCAGGATCTGGGCCACCAGGTCATCTTCCTCGTGGGCGACTTCACCTCGCTCATCGGCGACCCCAGCGGCCGCTCGACCACCCGCAAGGTCCTGACTCGTGAAGAAATCGACGCGAACGCGAAAACCTATACGGACCAGGTCTTCCGCATCCTCAACCGCGAGAAAACCGAGGTCCGCTTCAACTCCGAATGGCTGGGCACGCTGGGCTTCGAGGGTATGATCCGCCTGGCGCAGAAGTTCACTGTCTCGCAGATGCTGGAACGCGACGAGTTCCACACCCGTTTTCAGAACGAACAGCCCATCGCCGTGCACGAAATCCTCTACCCGCTGGCCATGGGCTACGACTCCGTCGCTCTCAAAGCGGACGTCGAGCTTGGCGGCACCGACCAGAAATTCAATCTGCTCACCGGCCGCCAGCTGCAGCGCGACTTCGGCCAGCCGCCGCAGATCGTCCTCATGACCCCCATCATCGAGGGTCTCGACGGCGTGCAGAAGATGTCGAAATCGCTCAACAACGCCATCGGCATCCACGAGCCGCCCCAGGAGATGTACGGCAAGCTCATGTCCATCTCCGACGAGTTGATGTGGAAGTACTGGACCCTGCTCACCGACCTGCGCCAGAGTGAGATTGAGAAAATGCAGGCCGACGTTGCGGCCGGCCAGCTCCATCCGATGGAAGCCAAAAAGAATCTCGCCCGCACCATCGTCACCGGCTTCTGGGGAGAGGACGCGGCGCAGCAGGCCGAGGAGAACTGGGGGCGGATGTTCCAGCAGAAAGCGGTAAGTCTGAATCTCGAGGAAGTCGAAATGCGCCTCGCCGATTTGGTGTCCTCCACTGTGGCCGAAATGATCCAAGAGCGCTCGGAACTTACGTCGGCCGATTATAGGGGAGGCGGAGGAGCCTACCAGTTGATCAGACTCCCACAACTGCTCACGAACTTGGGCTTCACTGGCTCAAATTCTGAAGCACAAAGAAAACTCAAAGAGAACGCCGTCACAATCAACGGAGAAGTCTGGACCAAGCCATCATTCGTTCTGGAGAATCGTCATTGGTTATCCGAGAGGAAGAGGTTCCGCTTGGTCGTCAGACTTGGCAAGAAGGAGAAGGCGGTTCTGTTTGAA
>DATJTG010000135.1:0-9443 GCA_035503555.1 Acidobacteriaceae bacterium
GGCTTGTCCGGCTGGAAGTTGTAGATCTCTTCCACGCGGCGGAGTGTGTCGATTTCCGATACGGGCTTGTCGGTGCGGATGCGCAGGATGCGGGGGAAGCGCAGCGCGAAGCCCGAAGCGTGGCGCTTCGAGCGCATGACGTTGTTGAAGGCCACTTCGAGAACGATGGACGGCTCGACGGTGCGGAAATGCCCGAAGTCCTCGAGGGTATGCGCCTTGAACCATACTGTCATTTCGGCGATCTCCTGATCGGTGAGCCCTGAGTACGCTTTGCCCACGTTTTTGAAGACAGGCGCGGCGGAATCGGTGGCGGCGTCCGTGTCGCGGATGGCGAAGGTGTAGTCGCTGAGGACCTGGGCGCGGCGGCCGTTGCCGAATTCGACGCCGGTGACGACGACGTCGAGGGTGGCGAGTTCGCGCTTGAGTTTGAGCCACGCCAGGCCGCGGCGTCCGGGCTGGTAGAGCGAGGCGAGCGACTTGATCATGACGCCTTCGTTGCCGCGGGCGCGCGCGTTCAGGTAGGCGCGGTCGAGATCTTCGGCGGAGGTGAGGCGGGCGGCGGGGGCGAGCAGCAGGCGAGGGAAGGCCGGTTCAACCGGGGAATCGAAGAGATGCGCCTGGCCGCGGGCCTGGGTGGCCTGGGTCCGGCCCCCCCATCGTGCGCAGAAGTCCTCAAGAACCGCGCGGCGGCGGGTGAGCGGTTCATCCAGCAAAAGCTGATCCCCGCGATACAGAACGTCGAAGACGACGAGGATCACCGGCACATCGCGGCGCATCTCGGGGGTGACGCGCTTGCGGCCCAGCCGCTGCTGCAGCGCGGAGAAGGGGAACGCGCGCTGGGCGGAGGGGTTCCACGCAAGAATTTCGCCGTCGAGGATCGCGGGCTCGCCGATCGTGGCGAAGGCCTCGGTCAGCTCGGGGAACGATGCGGAGAGATCGTCGCGATTGCGCGAGTAAAGAACAACCCGCGAGCCATCGCAATGGAGTTGCGCGCGAATACCGTCGTATTTGTCCTCCAGTTGTGCCTCGCGCAGAGCTGTTTCCCGCGGCTCCTTGTGAGCCTCATGATGTTCCTCCGCGATTTCTGCGGTAAACCGGGCGATTGCATCGGCGGTCGACTGCACGGGGCTGGCGAGCATGAAGCCCAGCGGGTGAAACAGCTTCATCCGCGCCTCCTCAAGCCGGCCTGCGGCAGCAAGGGCGACGACTTCGGGAAGCGATCCCAGGAGCATCGATGCGCGACGTACCGCCGCAGCCGGAGAAGCCCACGCCTCGGCAATGGCCTCTTCGATGAGCGATTGCTTCACGCCGGTGCGCATGTCGCCGGTGGCGAGCTTGATGAGGTACTTGATTTCGTCGGGTGTGGCACGGGCGAAGAGCGCGAGCAGGAGGCGCAGTTTCGGCGCGGGCCCGCGGGCCTCGGCGAGCGCGGCGAAAGCGGATTCGATGTCGGCGAGGGTGAGCGTGGAGGCAAGGGTCGCGTGGCCAGGCTTCGCGCTCCACAGCAGATCGGCGGCGGCTGCGCCGAAGTCGCCATGGCGGCGGTAGGCGGCGCTGAGGTCGGTGGGGCTGGCTCCGGAGATTTCCGCCACGGCCTGCGACAGCAGCGATCCGCCGACGTTGAGGACGCGGGGATCGGTTTCGGCGAAGGGTGTGCCGGAGAGCCAGAGCGCGGCGCATCCGGCATCGTCGATGGGGAGCGAGTGCAGGTAGTCGGCGATGAGGGCGCGCTTCTCGAGTTTTTTGGTCGTGGCGGCGAGCGCTTCGCAAATCTCCGCGAACTGGACGAAGAGAGGCACGGAACAGGTTACAGGTTTCGAGGTTCAGGTTACAGAGTGGCGATGCAGAGTGTCCGCCAGTTAGCGGACATGGATGTCCGACGGTTTCTGTCTGTATGCTGAGCGTGTGACTCCGGACCAGCTAGCGGCTCTGGCAGGTGATTGGATCGCCTATTGGCATGCCCCCGACGGCTCTCCTGAACGGGCTGCATTGTCGCGAGCAACCGATCTTTATGAGTTGGAATATCACGATCCCGAGACATTGTGGTCGCTGATCCTGGCAATTCATCACAAGGACCAGTCGATTCCGATTCAGCAGGTCCTTTCGGCAGGGCCGATCGAGAATCTCCTGGCAAAGCATGGTGATGCGTTTATAGACCGGGTAGAGTCGGAGGCGCGGCGCGATCCGAGCTTCGCCAAGGTGCTGGGAGGAGTCTGGCGGAACTCGATGAGCGATTCGGTCTGGCACCGGCTGCAGGCGGTGTGGGACCGCCGGGGATGGGACGGTATCCCGGAGTAGCCTTCCGCGTGCGAGAGTCCTTTTTCGTTCCGCGGTCATCCAGTTCAACGTAGAATGGAATCATGCGGCCCCGTTCCATCTTCGGCGCCCTCCTCTAGCGGCTCCCGCCGCATAAGCCGAACTGCGTTTTTCCCCAATTATTGAGACACAATACCCCACCCAAGCCAACATTGGGCTTGAATGGGGCACCCGGATTCGTTGTCGAAGAGGTTTCTATGTTTGAGCGGTTGGAACAAATTGCGGCGCGGTTTGAAGAGCTGGGGAACCAGATGGCCGATCCTGAAGTGCTGAGCGATCACGAGAAGTATCAAAAGATCGCAAAGCAGCATCGCGAGCTGGAGCCGGTGGTGGAGAAGTTTCGCGAGTACCGCGAGGCGAAGACCGGCATTGCCGATGCACGCCTCATGCTGAACGAGAGCGACGCGGAGATTCGCGCGATGGCGCAGGAAGAGCTGCTGATGCTGGAGGAGCGCTTCCCGAAGATCGAGGAAGATCTGAAGCTGTTGCTGCTGCCGAAGGATCCCAACGATGAGAAGAACGTCGTGCTCGAGATTCGCGCGGGGACGGGCGGCGACGAGGCCAGCCTGTTCGCGGCGGAGATCTTCCGCATGTACGTGCGCTTTGCCGAGCAGCATCGGTGGCGCGTGGAAGTGCTGTCGTCGTCGGAGAGTACGGTGGGCGGGCTGAAGGAAGTGATCGCGATCGTGGAAGGCGACAAGGTGTACTCGCAGCTGAAGTACGAGAGCGGCGTGCATCGCGTGCAGCGCGTGCCGGCGACGGAGACCCAGGGGCGCGTACACACGAGCGCGGTGACCGTGGCGGTGCTGCCCGAGGCCGAGGAGGTGGACGTGAAGATCGAGGCGAAAGACATCCGCATCGATACGTTCTGCTCGTCGGGGCCGGGCGGACAGAGCGTGAACACGACCTATTCGGCGGTGCGCATTACGCATTTGCCGACGAATACGGTGGTGAGCTGCCAGGACGAGAAGTCGCAGATCAAGAATCGCGAAAAGGCGATGCGCGTGCTGCGCTCGCGGCTGTACGAAGTGGAGATGGAGCGGCAGCAGGCGGCGCTGGCGAAGGAGCGCAAGCAGCAGGTGGGCTCCGGCGATCGCAGCGAGAAGATCCGCACCTACAACTTCCCGCAGAACCGCCTCACCGATCATCGCATCGGGCTCACCATCCACCAGCTCGCCGAAATCATGGAGGGCAAGATGCAGCCTGTGATCGATGCGCTCACGGCGCACTTCAATGCGGAGCGTCTGAAGGGCGAAGCCGAAGCGATGGCGTAAGGCCGGGCGCAGCGACACCGATCGCTGACAACAGATAACTGATAACTGACGACTGACCATGCAAATCCGACTGGCCAATTCGAACGATGCGCAGAGAATCGCGTGGGTGCATCTCGAGAGCTGGAAGACCACGTATCCGGGGATCATTGCGCAGGCCTACATCGACGGGCTGAAGGTGGAGGACGGCGTGGCCCGCTGGCAGGATCGGCTGACCCAGGCCGATGGGCCCATCGTGTTTGTGGTCGAGGACGAGGCGGGGGTTTTTGGATTCGCGGCGGGCGGAGCGATCATGCACCCGGTGGATGGGTTCGATGGCGAGCTGGGCGCGATCTATCTGCTGGCCACGCATCAGAAGCGCGGAGCGGGCGCGGCGCTGGTGCGGCGCGTGGCGGGGGCGCTGGCGGAGCGCGGATTCAAGAGCATGGTGGTGTGGGTGCTGAAGGCGAATCCGTCGCGGGGGTTTTACGAGCGGATGGGCGGCGTGCTGGTGGCCGAGCAGGGGATCGAGATTGGCGGGGAAACGCTGCCGGAGGTGGCGTATGGATGGAAGGATGTGAGGGAACTGGTTCCCCCGGGGGGGGACTGAAGATGCCCGTCCTGACAACAAAACAAATCCTGGAGGATGCGGCCGCGAATCTCACTCCCTCCGGCACGGCGCGACGCGATGCGGAATTGCTTCTGTTGCGCGCCCTGGTTCGCGATCGAGCCTGGCTGCTCGCGCATCCTGAGGCCGAGCTGACCGTCGAACAGCAGGCGCAGTTCGATGCATGGATCGCGCGCCGGGCGCTGCACGAGCCGGTGCAGTACATCCTCGGCGAGCAGGAATTCTATGGGCTGGCGATGAAGGTGACGCCGGCGGTGCTGATTCCGCGCCCGGAGACGGAACATCTGGTGGAAGCGGTGCTGGATCGAGTTCCGCGCAACGCGAAGTTACGCATTTGCGATGTGGGCACAGGGTCGGGCGCCATCGCAGTGGCTTTGGCGCATGCGCTCCCGGAGGCGCAGGTCGCGGCGGTGGACCTGTCGCCAGCCGCGCTCGCCATCGCCCGCGAGAATGCCGATCGTCATCACGTCGCAAAGCGCGTGCGCTTCATCGAGTCGGACCTCCTCAGCGCCCTTCCTGGCGAGCGCTTCGATCTCGTCGTGTCGAATCCGCCGTATGTGGCCGCGGAGGAAGAACTGGAGCCGCAGGTGCGCGAGTGGGAGCCGCATACCGCTTTGTTCGCGGGGGAATCGGGGCTTGAGGTTTATGAGAGGCTGATTCCGCAGGCGTGGGCTGCGCTGGTTCCCGGCGGATATCTTCTGCTCGAAATCGGCCACACCCAGCGCGACGCACTGGCGCAAATCCTGCGCCAATGGAATCATGTGGAGTTTGTCGCGGATTTGCAGCGAATTCCCCGCGTTGCCATCGCGCGGCGCGGCGTCGGAGAATAGAGGTCTATGAGCACATTGACGGCGGTTGCGGATGCGCCTGCGGGCGTGAAGGATTTTGAGGCGAAGCTGGATCGGCTGGCGCAGGTGGCTGTGAAGTCGGGCCTCGGGCTCGCCCGGGACCAGGAGATGGTAATGACCGCGTCCATCGACACGCTGCCCCTGGCGCGCAAAATTGTCGAACACGCGTACAAAGCGGGTGCGTCGCTCGTAACCACGCTGCTGGTCGACGACGAGCAGACGCTGGCGCGCTACCAGTATGGCTCCGACGCGGGCTTCGACAAGGCGGCAGGCTGGCTCTACGAGGGCATGGCTGCGGCGTACAAGAGCGGCGCGGCGCGGCTGGCCATCACCGGCGGCAATCCCTCGCTGCTCTCGCAGCAGGATCCCGAGAAGGTAAGCCGCGCGAATCGCGCGATGTCGAAAGCGTATCGGCCGGCCCTGGAGCTGATTACCCGGCACGACATCAACTGGACGATTGTGTCGGCGGCCACGCCGGCGTGGGCCGCAGCCGTGTTTCCCGGTCTGCCGGCCGACCAGGCGCTGGCGAAGCTGTGGGATGCGATTTTCGCAGCGAGCCGCGCGGACCTGGCCGACCCTGTGGCGGCGTGGAAACAGCACGACGACAAGCTCCACGCGTGGGCCGATCGCATGAACGCCAGGCGGTATGCGGCGCTGCACTTCAAAGGCCCCGGCACCGACCTGAAAGTCGGCCTCGCCGACGATCACCTCTGGCTGGGCGGCGGCACGCACGCTGGCAACGGCAACTACTGCATCCCGAATATGCCGACGGAAGAGGTCTTCACCACGCCGCACAAGGATCGCGTCGACGGCACCGTCCGCAGCACGAAGCCCCTCTCGCATCAGGGCACATTGATCGAAGAAATTCGTGTGCGATTCGCAGGCGGCAAGATTGTCGAGGCGCACGCGTCGAAGGGCGAGACCGTGCTGCAGAAGCTCATCGACACCGACGATGGCGCGCGGCGCCTCGGCGAAGTCTCTCTCGTCCCGAATTCGTCGCCGATCTCGGCGAGCGGGCTGCTCTTTCTCAACACCCTCTTCGATGAGAATGCCGCGTGCCACATCGCCCTGGGCCAGGCCTACTCCACCTGCCTGATCGACGGCGATACGCTCACGCCGGAGCAACTGGCCCGGAAGGGCGCGAACGACAGCCTCATCCACGTGGACTGGATGATCGGCTCGGGCGAGATCGACGTGGATGGAATCGCCGCCGATGGCAAGGCGGAGCCGGTGCTGCGCAAAGGCGAGTGGGTGTAAGTCCAGCGGTGAGCGTTTGGAGTGAAGCGTCCGTCGGCCGCGCCAGACGCGGTCACTGGTTATGGCCCGCCGTGCGGCTCGCCGCTAAACTCGTTCGATGGCGCAGGAACGCATGCGGGGTGCGGCCGGAAGTGTGCTGCGGATTGGGCTGATCGCGGGCACGCTCGACATCGCCGAGAACATTGTCTTCAACGCTTTCCGCCACATCACGGCGAAGCAGATCTTCCAGTACATTGCCAGCGGGCTCACGGGGCCCTGGGCGTTCCACGCGGGGGCGGCGAGCGTTGCGCTCGGGATCGCGATCCATTACACCATCGCGCTTACCTGGACCGCGATCTACTTCGTCGCCAGCCGGCAGATGACCGTGCTGATCCGGCGGCCGGTGGTGTGTGGGCTGGTTTACGGAGCGATCGTCTATCTCGTGATGAACTACGTAGTGCTGCCGCTCACACGCGTCCCGCACGCGCGCGCCGCGGCCACCATGGCATCGCGGGTGAGCGGGGTGCTGGCGCTGCTGTTCTGTATCGGGCTGACGGTAGCGCTGCTGGTGCGACGCGCCGCAACGCGCGCCGCATAAACGTTAAATGTGGCAGCTCAGCGCGCCACGCTTCTCGAGATACTTCTGGTGGTATTCCTCGGCGCGCCAGAAGGTCTGCGCCGGGACCACCTGCGTGACGATCGGCTTCCCGAAGCGCTTCTCCGCGGTGAGCCGTTCGATCGTGGCCTTGGCCGCGGCTTCCTGCTCGGGCGAGTGGAAGAAGATGGCGCTGCGATACTGCGTGCCCCAGTCCGGTCCCTGGCGGTTCAGCTGTGTCGGATCGTGGAGTGCGAAGAACGCGTCGAGCAGCTGCTCGTAGGCGATCTGCGCGGGGTCATAGTCGATCTCGACAGCCTCGGCATGCCCGGTGCGATCGGTGCATACCTGCTGGTAGGTGGGTTGGTCGAGCGTCCCGCCCTCGTATCCAACGGCGGTCGCGGTCACGCCGGGAAGCTGCTGGAATTGGGCTTCAACGCCCCAGAAACAACCGGCGGCAAATGTGGCTTTGGCCATGGGAACCTCTCCGCATATTAGATACCGAATCCGCGGATCGGACGCACGGCCAGTCTAAACGTCGTTGCCGAGATGAAAGAGTTCTTCAGGAAATCGCGACGCTTCATCGGGAAACCTCGTCAGGGAGTCGGAGGGATCGGCGTGCTTGGGAATATTGTGTCACGGTGGAGCGCTTGTCAGCGGACGCGTCGGGATGTGCGCTTCTTCGGCGCCGCTGGCCTGCGATCCCCCTCCCGCACCGGCCGCGTTCGGCCCGGGCGCGGCATCTTCTTTTCCGGTTTCGCCGATCGGCCTTCGGCGGCCCGGTGCAGCGCGGCGACTTCCTCCCGCGTGAGCTCGCGCGTGCGGCCGGGTTCGAGGTCGAGGACGAGCGGGCCATAGCCCACGCGGCGAATCTTCTCGACGTGGTGGCCGATTTCCTCGAACATCTTGCGAATCTCGCGATTCCGCCCCTCGATCAGCACCATCTCGTACCAGGGATTTTCGGCATCGCGCAGCAGGCGGATGCGCGCCGGCGCGGTCATCACCCGATCGTGCGCAGAGGCAGGCCGCGCTGACTCCGGATCGCGATCACCGGGTTTTCCGCGGCGGGGAGCGATCTGCGAGCCGCGATCGATCATAATGCCGTGCCTCAGCTGATGAAGCGCGGACTCCGACGGGTGGCCGCTCACTTTGACGAGGTAAGTTTTCTCCACGCGGGCCGCCGCCCGGGTGAGCGCGTTCGCGAGCGCGCCGTCGTTCGTCATCAGCAGCAGGCCTTCGCTCGAATAATCGAGTCGGCCCACAGGAAAGACCCGGGGACCGGCCTTGATCAGGTCCATGACCGTGGGGCGGCCTTCGGGATCGCTGGCGGTAGTGACGTATCCTTTCGGCTTGTTCACGACGTAATAGCGCGGGCGTTCGGCGCCGTGGAGCAGCTTCCCGTCCACGCGGATGTGGTCGCGCTCGGGGTCGGCTTTGGTGCCGAGTTCGGTCACGGTTTTCCCGTTGATCTGCACGCGTCCCGCGAGGATCAGCTCTTCGGCCTTGCGCCGCGAGGCCACGCCCGCCGCGGCAATGATCTTCTGCAGGCGCTGCGTCGAGCCTCCGTCAGAATCTGTCACGGCTGGGATTCCTCGCCGTCTGCGGACGCATCATGTTCGGAGGTCGGCGCCGGCTCGGCAGCGATATTCGCTTCCGCGACGGGGTCGCCCTCAGTGGCCGGCTTGTTCTCGGCAGGCGCCGGCACATCGGCCTCCGCTTCCTCCGGCGTGAACGGCAGCTCTTCTTCCGAGGGAGCGATGGCCGCGGCTTCCTCTTCCGATTCGGCCAGCTCGTTCGCCATCTTCTCGAACTCCTCCAGCGAAGGCAGCTCGCTGATGTCCTTGAGGCCGAAGCGGAGCAGGAATTCCTTCGTGGTTTTGTAGAGAATGGGGCGCCCGATGACCTGCTTGCGGCCCGCCGTGGTGACCAGCTTGCGGGCGACGAGGGAACCGAGGACGCCGGCGGAGTCGACGCCGCGAATCTCTCCAATTTCCGGCGCCGTCACGGGCTGCTTGTACGCGATCACGGCCAGCGTCTCAAGCGCCTGGAGTGAAAGCTTCATCGGTGGCTTGAGCGTCTTCACAAAGGCGCGCACGGCGTCGTGGTACTCCGCGCGCGTGGCCATGCGGAAGCCGCCCGCGACTTCGCGAATATCGATGCCGCGATCGACGGCAGCATAATCCGCCATGAGCGCGTCCACGATGCGGCGGATTTCGTCGCGCGCCTCGCGATCGCGCGCGCGCGCCGCTTTCTTCTCGTCCTCCGGGACTTCGCGTCCGGCGATGGGCGCTTCGCCGAGCTCCGGGTCAGCGGAGGCTGCATCCGGGGGGACATCGGGAAATGAGCCCGTCGCCGTCGATTCGGCCAGTTCGGCCACTGGATCGGCGGCGACAGCGGTCGGTTCTTCGGCGGTCGAGGGGATCGGCGGAACTTCCGGATCGAGCGACTCCGGCGCAGCCGGCTCGGGTGCGGCGCTATCGGCCGGGACCTGCGCCTTCGGGGTCTCGTCTACGCCGGAAGCCGCTGGCTCCGGGGCCGATTGCGGCTCGCCGGCAAAATCGCGCGCCGTC
>DATJTG010000136.1:0-2876 GCA_035503555.1 Acidobacteriaceae bacterium
GGTGGAAGGGCTGTGCGTGGGCACGAATGTCACCTTCGCCGATCTGAAGGGGACGCTGGACTTCGCCATGAAGGCGCTGTTCGGGTCGAGCGTGCGGACGCGGTTCTTCCCGTCGTTCTTTCCGTTCACGGAGCCGAGCGCCGACGTGCAGATCAGCTGCCCGTTCTGCGGTGGCGTGGGATGCAGGAAGTGCAAGCACTCGGGATGGATCGAGCTGCTGGGGTGCGGGATGGTGGATCCGGCGGTGTTTGGCTTTGTGCAGCAGAAGCAGCCGGGCTACGATCCGTCCCGCATTAGCGGGTTTGCCTTCGGCATGGGTGTCGACAGAATTGCCATGATGAAATATGGCATTGGCGAAATCGGATTGCTTTACTCAGGAGACTTACGTTTCCTCGAACAGTTTTCATGAACGGCGGGGCGAGGATGGCGAAGTGGGTCGGCAAATGGATCCTGCAGATACCGATTTATCTGGTGACTTCTTACGTGATCCAGGTGCTCATCGGTAGCTGCTATCGCCTGCTGGTCAAGGCGGGAGCGGACGTGCCGCCCAACTTCCTGATGGAGCATTTTCTCTGGGTTGCTTTGATCGGCGGATTCATTGCGGGGGTGGTCGGCATTGTTGTCTTCCAGGCGATGTTGTTGCTTCCGATCCACTTCGTATCGGATTACGACTCTCCCTGGAAACGGCCGCAGGCGTGGACGTGGGTATTGCCTTCGTGCTGGATGGTCTTCGGCATAATTGCCTGGTTCGGGAGCCGCGGGCACCATAGCGTGCTCGATGTTTACGGAGGGGTGCATGGGCCGAGTATGTTGGCGACCTTCTTCGGATCGGGGTGCAGTCTCGGGAGCGACGATTTCCATGCAATCGTGCTGGGCAGTTGCATGAAGCAGACTACTTTCACCCATCCGTGGCTCGGAACGCTGGGTTTTTCCGCCGCTGCCTTCTTTCCATTGGCGCGCTTTGTGCGGGCATCGCCAACAGAAGACGCGAGGGACTCAAATCACGAGGTACAGGTCGTCCGCTAATTCGCTAACCCGCTTTCACACCTATGAAGATTCTTTCTAACTGGATTCGCGAATACGTTCCCGGCATCACGGTCTCGGATCGAGAGCTGGCTGACGACCTGACGCTGCGTGGGATTGCCGTCGAAGGCGTCTTCGATCTCGGGGCGCACGGGTCGCTCTTCGAGATGGACATCACGACCAATCGCGTGGACGCGATGAATCACTACGGCATCGCGCGCGAGGCGGCGACGATTTACGGGCTGGCGCTGAGGCCGCTGGATGCATCGCTGCCGGCGGCGAAGGCTGCGGCGCAGGCGTTTCCCGTGCGCATCGAGGAGCCGAAACTGTGCGGGCGGTTCACGGCGCGGGTGTTGCGCGATGTGACGATTGCTCCCTCGACGGGAGTGGTGGCAGAGCGCTTCCGGCTGCTGGAGCAAAAGCCGATTGCCAACGCGGTGGACGCGACGAACTACGTGGTGCTGGCGATGGGGCATCCGACGCACGCGTTCGATCTGGACAAGGTCGAGGGCGGGATCGTGGTGCGGCGTGCGCGTAAGGGCGAGAAGCTGAAGACGCTGGACGGCGTGGAGCGGACGCTCGATGCCGACGACCTGGTGGTCGCCGACGAGAAGAAGGCGCTGGGCATCGCGGGCGTCATCGGCGGATGGGACACGATGATCACGCCGGAGACGAAGAACATTCTGGTGGAGGCGGCGTGGTTCGATCCGGCGACGGTGCGGCGCAGCTCGAAGCGGCACCTGCTGCATACGGACGCCTCGCATCGGTTTGAACGCGGGGCGGACTTCAACGCGCCGCCGGTGGCCAGCGCTCTCGTCAGCCGGATCATCCTCGAATCCGGCGGGACTGCCGTCGGCGACCTTGTGGATGAGGTTGTGCCGGAGCTTGAGGCGCGCACCGCGCACCGGGCGAGCATCAGCTTCGCATTGAGCGAGGTGCAGCGGATCCTGGGGCCGACGGAAGATGCGGAAGGCATCACGGCGTCGATGGCGGTGGAGATTCTGACCCGGCTCGGATGCGGGGTGGAGGCCGACAGGCGCGCAGCGGAAGCAACTCCAGCGCGAAGCCAGGATCTCGATCCGTCGCGCGCGGTTCTGGGACAAGCTACCCTCGCGTCGCCCGCGGCCGGACCAACGTACCGCGTATCGCTGCCGAGCTGGCGTCTCGATCTGGAGCGCGAGATCGACCTGATCGAAGAGATCGCACGTGTTTATGGGTACAACCGCTTCCGCAATACGCTGCCACCGTTCGCGGGCACGGTGATTGAGCTGCCGTGGGCGGAAAAGGAATCGACGGTGCGGGAGACATTGCTGGCGCAGGGATGGAACGAGGCGATCTCGTCGAGCTTTTGCGCCGCGCAGGATGCGGCGAAGTTTGTGCGGGAGCCGGGCACGGCGGTGGCGGTGGGCAATCCGCTGAGCGAAGAGGCGGGGATGCTGCGGCCGTCGCTGCTGCCGGGGATGCTGGAGATGGTGGCGCTGAATATCAGCCGCGACATGGAAGGTGCGGCGCTGTTTGAGATGGGGACCGTTTTCAGCGGAGGCGCGGACCGTGTGGAAGAGCGGCTGGCGCTGGCGATGGGAGCGACCGGCAGGGCATGGGGCGGGCAGGATGCGGATTTCTACGATGTGAAGGGCGCGGTCGAGCAGGTGCTGGGGAAGTTTGCCGCGCGGTTGCTCTATTTCGACCGGTTTCCTGCGGCGTCGGGGCTTATGCCGGCATGGCTGCATTCGGGGCGAAGCGCGCGCGCGGTGGTGGATGGAGCGACGGTTGGATTCTTCGGGGAACTGCACCCGGCGGAGGCCGAGGGGCGGAAGCTGAAGCAGCGGGTGCTGGTGGCGGAACTGTGGCTG
>DATJTG010000137.1:0-3158 GCA_035503555.1 Acidobacteriaceae bacterium
CCAGCAGAGCAGCGGCCCGGCGATTGCCGTGGTCGTCCGCCGTGCCCATGGCCCACACCAGCGCGCCGGTAAGAAAGACTTTCGCCGCTCCGGCCAGCCCGGAAATCAAACGCAGAGACCACATATGGCGGAAGCCGAAGAACAATTCCGAGAGCCGCGCCTGCAGCGCGACCATCGGCGGCTGATCGACGTAGCCGAAGGCGAGATGGCGGCCGCAGACAATGTAGTACATCTCATCGCGAAAAATGCCGTAGCCGGCGCGTTGCGCAAGGATGTTACCGACGATCTGAATGGCCAGCTTTACGGCGGCCATGAGGAGGCACGCCCAGAGGAAATACTGAAACTTGTGCCGTTCTGCGGCGCTGATTTCGACGGGATGAGCAGCGGTGGTCATAGTGAGGGAACCGCGATGTCGCGGTTGGCTTAGAATACGCCGTGAGCCGAGAAAAGTTCCGGGCCGGATGGAGGCGCTCCATGGTCTTTCGCGATCGTCGAGAGGCGGGGCGCAGATTGGCGCAGGTTCTCCGCGATGCGCCGCTGGCAGGCGATGCCATCGTCCTGGGACTGCCGCGCGGCGGAGTTCCCGTAGCGTACGAAGTGGCGCGAGAACTCCGCCTTCCGCTCGATATTCTCGTCGTGCGAAAACTCGGCGTGCCCGGCCAGGAAGAGCTTGCGATGGGCGCCATCGCGAGCGGCGGGCTCGTCGTGCTCAATGACTCCGTGATTCGCGCGTTCGGCATCCGCCCGGAGACCATCGACGGTGTCGCGGCACGCGAACGCGCTGAGCTGGAGCGGCGCGAGACGCTGTGGCGCGAGGGGCGCGGTCCGCTGGCGCTGGCCGGGCACACGGCGATTTTGGTGGATGACGGACTGGCAACGGGATCGACGATGAAAGCCGCTGCGCGAGCGCTCCGCCCATTCGCCGCGCGTGTGGTTGCGGCGGTTCCTGTCGCCGCAGCCGCGGCGTACGACGAGATCAGCCGGGAAGTGGACTGGCTGGCGTGCGTCGAACGTCCGCAGCGATTCGCCGCGGTGGGCGAATACTACGAATCCTTCGATCCGACGCAGGATGAAGAAGTGCGGGCGCTGCTGCAGGTTGCTGGTGACGGCTCGCGAAGCCCCACCCTGTCTCCTCGAAAAGCCTGAGAAAGCAAGGGCGGGGGACCCAAGCGTCACTGCGCCGGCGGACTCATCGATGACGGGGCAGCATCCGGAGCGCTGCCCCAGTTCCTGTTCGGCGTGGGGCCCATGGTCAGCACGAGCCGTGCGCCGTCGGCGATATCCCCATGGCTGAACCACGGTTTGTTCCACGGCTTGCCGTTCAGGGTCGCGGATTGAATATAGACATTCGCCGCGGAGTTGTTGTGGGCGATCACGGTAAAGTCGTGCCCGTTGCCCATGTGCACCGTTGCCTTGTCGAAGAGTGGACTGCCCATGATGTACTGCGGGCTCGACGGATCGACGGGGTAGAAGCCGAGCGCGCTCATCACGTACCACGAGGACGTTGAGCCCTGATCGTCCATGCCGGGGAACGCATAGCCCGAAGCGTCGCTGCCGTACATCAGGCGCAGAATCTCGCGCGCCAGCTTCTGCGTCTTCCACGGTTGTCCGCCCCAGTCGTAGAGATACGCAGCCTGCTGGTCGGGTTGGTTGCCCTGCACATATTCGCCGATCATGCCGGTGCAATCGCGGCAGATTCCCTTCGCGGTATACGGGGTTGAAAAGAATGCATCGAGCTTCGCGTCAAACTTGTCGCGCCCGCCCAGCAGATTCATTAGCCCCTGCACGTCGTGCGGCACCAGCCACAGTGTCGACCAGCCCGAGGCTTCCTTCATCATGAAGTTGTAGTAAGGCTCGCCGGGATCGAACGGCGAAATCCACGCTCCGTCCGCAGTGCGCCCGCGCATGAAACCGGTCTGCGGATCGAAGACGTTGCGATAGTTGTGCGCTCGCGCCAGGAACATTTTGTAGTCGTCTTCTTTGCCGAGTTTTTGCGCGTAGAGCGCGAGCGCATGATCGTCCCACGCGTACTCCAGCGTCGTGGCGGCGCCGGCTTTGCCGCCGGCGTACGGCGGGCTGGGGTTGCCGGGCGGAATGACATCGGAGATCCAGCCGTTCTTCATATATTCGGCGAGGTAGCCGCGCGGACCTTTGGGATCGGTGGCGTTTTTGCGCAGGTACTCGTACACCGAGCCCCAGTCGAAATTGAGCCCGCGTTCCCAGTCGCCCAGATACATCAGCACGGCGTGGTCGCCGTGGAACGAGGTGCCCATGTATCCGGATTCGCGAGCCATGTCGAGCTGCGAGCGCAGGATATTCACTTTCACGTCAGGCTCGAGCAGCGTGAGCAAAACCACCTGGTTCCGACCCGTATCCCAGAAGGGCACTTCGCCGTAGCGGTCGTAGCCGGCGGTGTTCAATTGTCCGCCGCGTGAAATGAATTGCTCCCCCTTGCGCGCGATCAGCCGAGGGCTGGCGAAAGAGTGATAAAGGCAGGAGTAGAAGAGCATCCGCTCTTTCTCGGTTCCGCCTTTCACTGAAATCAGATCGAGCTTCTTCGCCCACGCGGCCTCAGCTTGCCGATGGATATCGTCGAAATCCCATCCCGGATCTTCGGCCTGCATGCGCTGTTCGGCAATTTCCGGCGTGGCTCCCCAGGAAGTCTTGACGAGGATCTGCTCTCCGGCGTGTGTGCTGAAGCGCAGGTAGGCCCCGGCGTAGTTTCCGGAAATGGAGTTCGCGCCCGGCTCGACGTCGCTGAATCCCAGGATCGGCCAGCCGTGATGAGGGGGCGCATCCTGGCGGAAGACGCCAGAGATCCCAAAGGGCTGCGAGAACTCCGCGATGAAATACTCGCCCCGTTGCGATTTGCCGCGCACCGTGTGATCGTCAGCGATTTCGACATCGCCGCCGCGCGCGCCCAGGTCCAGCAGAACATGAGATTTTTCGCTGGCAGGGAACGTGAAGCGGAACAGGCCCGTCCACGTGGTGGCGGTCATCTCAGCCATCGTGTGGAAATCGTCGAGATAGACGCGATAGTACCCTGGCGATGCCTTCTCACGAGCTTTGTCGTAAACCGAAGCTTTGCGCTCAGGGGGAACGGTCCAGTCGCCGACGATGGGCATCACGACGAGGCCGGGTGCGCCGCCGGTGAATCC
>DATJTG010000138.1:0-12034 GCA_035503555.1 Acidobacteriaceae bacterium
GCGCCGCTCCGCTTGCTTGTAGGCCTCGGAACCGGGCGAGCCGGAGACCATCACATTCGGATCGCCGCCGTGGCAGTCGGCGCAACCGATCACGACTGTGGCTTCAGCATGCATGGAGGCGCTGTCGGTCGCGGTGTGGCAACTCGTGCATCCCGCGCTCTGGCTGCGCGCCTCTTCTGGAGATTCACCGCGAGGAATCTCGTGCGGCGCGGCCTGTGCGTGCACGCGCCCATCGCCGGTCTCGAAGCGGACAAGTAACAGCGAGGACCCCAGCACCAGCAGGCACAAAGCCGCGAAATGCCGGGAGGAGCGGAGCCGCGGAGCGAATCTGCCGTTGCGCATGGCGTCAGAACTGATACGTAACTGTACCGAATGCAGAAATCAGCGTCTGGCTCTGGTAGATCTCGCGCAGGCCTTTGGCGGGAGCCAGAGCTGCCGCGCCCGCCTTCACCACCAGGTTCTCTGAGAGCTTCGGACGCCACACGGCGCCGAGCGACGAGTCGACCCCGATCCCGTGCTGAATGGGGCTTTGAAACAGCAGAAACTCCAGCGGCTCGGTGCGGATGAATCGCAGGTAGTTCACATTCGCCACCAACTTGATATTCGTCGTCAGCTTCGCATCCGCGCCGGCGTTGACGAGCGCAAGGCCGGGATTTACGAAGTTGGACTGCCCCTCGTCTTTCTCCGCGACGAGGTCGGGAAGAAAACTGTCAGGCGAGTTGAGGGCGACGCCGGTTCCGGTCAGGCGAATGCTCTCGCGATTGAAGAAGCTGAACTCCCCGCCGGCAAAGGCCTCGTTGTCGACGATCGAGTCGAATCCGCGCGCGATCCTGTCTTTCGCGTCGTGCGGATGCGCGTCGCCGGATGCGTAGAGCCCGGAGACGCGAAAGCGCATCCAGTCTTCGTCGAGGGAAAGCTCCAGCGCGCCCAACTGCGCGTTGATGTCGGCTTTGCGCCCGGTGAGTGGGTTCAGCGAGTCCTGCCCCAGCGCCTGATAGAACGCGTGATCGACGTCGACGCGGCGGATATGACCGTCGCCGGTCCATCCGATGTAGTACGAGCGAATGCTGTGCGGCGTCACCGCGCCGATGGCCGCCGGGCGCACCAGAAAGCCGTTGTCGTCGTAGTGGACCGTCGCATCGTCGTAGCTGGAGTCGTAGCTGAACTCGGTCGTGTATCCCTTGAATCCAAAATCCTGAATGTAAAGATTGGCCACGCCCACCTGCCGGCACCGGCGGTGAAACGTGTTCAGCTCACTGTTCGTGTTCTTTTCGAGAAGATCGAAAAACGCGGCGTTGTACTGGAGCCGATTCGAGCGCAGATTGCCGAAGAGGCGAACACCGGGTTGTTCGTCGGCAAAGATGAAGCCGCGAAAATCGGAGGCGAACTGCTGGATGCCCGCGCGCACCGAGACGAAATCGTAATTCGGTCCGAGATCCTTCAGCTTTTTCTCGAAGAAGGCTTCCTGCACGCCGACCCATCCGTCGACCCGGCTGGTTCCCGCGGCAGGGTTCACATTGACGACGCCGTTCTCGCGAGCCTTGAGGTAATTGATATTCGCCACCGGCGTCACGCGGATCTGCCAGTCGATGGGGCGAAAGGCCGCGTCGCCGTGCGCCAGTTGGAAGCTCAGCCGAAACGTCTGCGCCAGAAAAAACTGCCCGCCTTTGCCGAAGAACAGCTCTTCTCCGGGGCCGGCTGGATAATTGCTCGATGGCGTGGGCAGCCGCCGGCCATCGAGCGCCGTGATGCTTTCCCCCGTAAAGGTAAAGAACGTTTGCTGGCCGAAGATCGGGTAGTCGCCCTTCAGCACGTTGCGATTGAAGGGGTCGTACCAGTGCCCCATCACGTATTCCGAGCGCGCGTCGCCCCCGTAGCGCTTGTACACCGGCGCGTTGGGCGTGCGCCCGTCGGGCATCTGGATGTTCCAGCGATCGGGCATGGCCGCGTAGAGTTGCCCGCTCGTCGGCAGCGTCTCGAGCGGCGGCACGATGGTTCCGTCGTTGAGCGCGTGGCGGCTGAGCTCGCGGTAAATCGACGCGTTGGCTTCCGCCGGCGTGTGGGGAATCGCCGATGCCGGGCCCTCCGGCAGCGAGAAGCCCAGCTCCACCTGCACCGTGACCACTTCTGACGCGCCAATCGCCAGCTTCTGCGCCGGGAAAACCGCTGCGCCGCCTTCGAGAACCGCGAGCGTGTAGTGCCCGGGAGCGACCCCGATCAGGCGAAAGATCCCGTCGGCATCGGTGAGGGCTGTCATCGAGCCAGGAGCGAGTGACACCGTCAACCCCGGCACCGGGCGGCCATCGCGATCCAGCACGCGTCCCTGGAGCGCCGAAGCCGCGGGCATCTGGCGCGGAACACGGCGCTGCGGTGCGGCCTGGGTGGACTGCGAAGCTCGCGGCAAACTTGTCGCCTGCGGTTGCTGCCCAGGCGCCGGCACGGCGAGCAGCAGGCTGAGCGCTGCGGCGATGCCAGTGCAGAGAGAGTACCGCTGCGCGTGACTGCGTTGAACCCGGGTCATCGAACGAGGGGAGCAGGATTTGCCAAAGGATGGAACCCTGATATCACAATCGAACAAGGGAAGCCAGAGGTGAGTACATTTCTGCTACCCTCCTGGTCATGGCCCAGACCGAACAACAGCAGGACGCGCAGGCGGCGTATCTGGGAGAGCTTCTCCGCCTGAAGGAGCACGAGAGCCGCCTGCAGTTCCTCTACAACGTGGTCAGGGATACGCAGGAAACCATCCGCTTCCTCGACACCAAGGCGGGTTTCTGCGTCACTCTGCTCACGGCGATGATGGCCGTCACCTTTGGCCCGCTGTCGCACGGCGTCCACGGCAGCCGTATCCACTATTGGTTACTGGGTCTTTTTGCCGCGAGCACGCTTTTCACCCTGGCCGTGTGCCTGCGGGTCATCTTCCCGACCATTCAATTGCAGGGCACGTTTTCGGCCAGCGCCCTGATCTCGCCGGCATTTTTCCTCCCCCACAAGAAAAAGCGCAGCATGGTGCAGGCCATCTGGGCCACGAGCGCCAATCCCCTGGCCGTCTCGCAAGAGGCTTATCTGGAAGAAGTGATGAAGGCCCAGGATACCGATCTGGTCCGCTCCATGTGCGACGAGGTCATCGTCATCTCCGCGATTCGGCAGCACAAGGCTGACCGCCTGCACGTGGCCATTATCAGCCTGTTCGTGGTGGTGACGCTCTTCTTCTTGCAATTGGTCGTTTAACCGGGAGGGCTACGGCTGCTGCGCCAGAACGTTGTCGATGTTCTGCACGTATTTGCGGGCGCGGTCGGCTTCGTTGGCATCAGGATTTTCCTGGATCACTTCCTCAAAATGCTTGCGTGCCGTGGCCAGCAGCGCCACGCTGCCGTTCTGGTTGTACTCCTGCGCATAGAGGATGCCGAGCCGGTAGTTCGTGAAGAGATCGTTCGGAGTGTAGCTGAGGGCGGTCTGGCAGTAGCGGACGGCCGATTCGAACTTCTTCTGCATCCATTCGCAGTCGCACAGGCCGGTGTTCGCCTGCCCACGCACTTCTTTCCAGATATCGGTCTGCGCGGCGCGCTTCTTTGTGCCCATGCCAAACAGATATCCCGCGAGATAGTAATTCAGCTTGCCCGCCATGCCGTTGTCGAAATTGGAGAGGTTCAGGTAGCTGTTGTACTCCGTCTCCGCGTCGCTGCACTCGTTTTTCTGGCGCAGCGATTCAGCCAGCCAGAAGTGTGCCTCCGCATTGTTCGGCGTAATGCGAATGGCCTCCTGCGCGGCATGAACCGCATCGTCGAAATCGCCCTTGCGCGCGAAGGCCTGCGACAGCAGATACCAGGCCATCCCGCTGTTCGGATCGCGCTGTGTGACCACGTTGAGCTGGCGTATGGCCTCGTCCATGTTGCCCGCATCCAACAGCGCGCCCGCGTAGCTCGACCGCGCCTCCATGTAATCCGGATCGATCGAGATCGCTTCCTTGAAGAACTCCTGCGACTTCTCGTCCTCGTAAAGCGCGTTGTAGACCCGCCCCGCATAGAGCGCCGCCTGGCTGTACGTTGGATCGATGGCCAGAGCCTGCTCGAATTCCGCCGCCGCCTTGCGGTAGTTCTCCGCGAAGCCTTTGTTGTAGTACTCGATGCCCTTGTCGAAATGCTCCACCGCTGCGTGATTCCGGTTGCGCGCGATCAGGATCCGCACGCTCACCGTCGTCTCCTGCCCCGGGTACACCTCTTCGTCGCGCGGCCCGTCCGGCTCGTACCCCATGTGCACGGCCTTGATGGTATGTGTGCCGGGGGCAATGCCCGGCAGCCGCAGCGCCGCGGCCTTGTTCACGATCCCGGCGCTTTGGCCGTCGACAAAGACTTCCACGCCGTCCATGTTCGTTTCGATCACCAGCGTCCCGTACTTCGGCGGCGGCAGGTTCGCCGCCGTTACGTGCGCCGGGTTGTAAGCCAGCACCATGTTCGGATCGAAGCTGCCGCGCTCCGACGTGGGATTCTGCGCCGCGTTCGTGGCCTCGCGCACGTTGGTGTGGACGTATTCCGCCAGTTCGTCGGCGCTCACCACCCCGTCGCCGTTAGTGTCGGCCTCGCCCTCGAGACCCTTCACGACGTAGTACGTGAAGATGCCGTGCCCGCCGCCCCATTTGTCGCTCTCAAAGCTCTGCTCGCGGTCGCGGCTCGCGGTGATGGAGAAGAGCGATTTGTCCAGATCGAGCAGCGTGCGGTTCACCGTCGAGCGGTCGGCCTCCGGAGTGATCGCGCCCGAGTGGCAGGAGTCGGTGATGAGCACCTTCCACTTCCCGTTGATCTTCGAGCCGATATCTCTGCCCAGCGCTTCCATCGGATACGCCGTGCCGGCGATGTTGTGCAGATCGATGTCGTAGGGCGCGATGTACGCCGTGCCGTCGGAGACAAATCCGTGGCCGGCGAAATAAACCAGCACGCGATCGTCAGGATGCGTGACCGACGGCAGCCAGTTTTCCAGTTCGTTTTTGATGTTCGCTTCCGTCGCTTTGTCGTCGATCAGCTTGTGCACGTTTTCGGCAGGGAACTGCCCGCCTTCGGTGCTGATGAGCACGGTGTACATCGACTCCGCGTCGACGTCGGGATACTGGAGTTGCGCGCTCTGCGGCAGATTCTTGTAGTGCGAAATGCCGATCACCAAAGCGTAGCTGCGCGGAATGTGCACGGTGGTCGCCGGCGGCTGCGTCTTCGTGTCGCTTTTAAAAGTCAGGTCGCGGTTCTGGCTGGTCGGCGCCGACGGGTCGGCTGGCGGAGTGGATTGCGCCCCGGCGGCCGATCCTGCAACCAGCGCCAGCGCCAGCGCGACCCCTGCTTGCCTGCGAATCTTCATGCGAGCCCCACAAGGAAGGATTCCGTTCATGGTCTTAGTTGTGCGCGAGCAGGAACTCGTAAACCACCGGTCCCTGCAGCGGCGAACTGCTCGAGACCGTGCTGCCCTGGTCGGTGTTGGTAAACTTCAGATCGCGCGAGGCTCCGTTGTTCATCACGCTCAGCTCGCGCGGCAGCGGCTCGCCCGGGTCCACGGTCTTCGGCCCGGCATCGGAATCCACGCACTCTCCGCGGGCCTTGAAAATACCGTCGTTGCAGCGGGGACGCATGGTCGATGGCGCCGTGCCCTGGGGCGGCAGATTCGCCGCATGGCCCTGCACCTGTCCCATGGTGAGCGCGATGGGGCTCAGCACGAAGTAGAGCTTCTCGTGCCCCGGAGGGCCGGAGATCTGGAACCATCCCTGAGTCGAGGGAACCAGATAATCCCGCCCGTGCTGGATGCCGTTATCCGTGCCAGTCTGCGCGCGGGGGAAGAGCACGTCGTACTTGCCTGAAGTGTTCAGGTCGAGCACGTAGAGGTAGCCATCCACGCTCGGCCGCAGCCGGAAGCGGACCGTATCGCCCGAGTCGAAGACGTGGCCGGGATCGACGGTCTGTACTGTGTCTCCCGTTTGCTTCTCCACGCTGATGGCGATCAGGTTCACCGGCGCCGCATCCGGCGCTCCTGAAGGAACGGGAACCGCGGGGATAGCCGCCCGTGCGGACACACAAAGCAGAACCAGGCAAAGGACAATCCTCCGCATAGACCCTCTTATTTGCAGCGGGACGCTGGATTGCGGTTTCAACGTCGATGCAGGCCTTGTGCCGCAGGTCCCGTATTGGAGATATTGCGGAGCATCATACCGCCCCGGCGCCATGGGCGAAAAGAACGAAGTTTTGGCGGGGCGGCAGGCCCGGCCGGGCCGCGGCTAACACGAAAGAGGAAGCCAACCGCATCAAAATGCTATATCCTCATGTGCCAAGTCTCCCGGAACGTAGAGTGCGTCAAGAGAGAAAGTCGCAATGAAGCTTCGATTCTGGGGTGTGCGGGGATCGATCCCCACTCCGCACGTTGACCGCCTTCGCTACGGCGGCAACACCACGTGCCTTGAAATCGATGCCGGCCACGATGAAGAACTCGTCCTCATCGACTGCGGGAGCGGCCTGCGCGCCCTGGGCGAAGAACTGACGCAGCGCCCGAAGATCCGCCGCGTCCACATCCTCATGACGCACTTTCACTGGGACCACATCCAGGGGCTCCCGTACTTCCCGCCGCTCTTCCATCCCGACGTCGACATGGTGTTTTATTCCAGTCACCCGCCCGATCGCGTACGCGGTCTGCTGCAGGTGCAGATGGCCGATCCGTTTTTCCCGGTTCCGTTTGCGTCCATCCCGTCGAACGCTGAGTTTCGCCACGTGGAAATCGGACGCCCGTTCAGCGCGGGAGTTTTCCGGGCCGACGCCTTCACCCTGCGCCATCCGCAGGGATGTATTGGCTACCGGCTCAATCTCGATGGACGCATCCTCGTGCACGCGTCCGACCACGAGCATGGCGACCCTGGCGTCGATGCCGGGGTGGTGCGCACTGCGCGCAATGCCGAAATGCTGGTGATGGACGCGCAGTACACGCCGGAAGAATATCTGGTGAAGGTCGGCTGGGGGCATAGCAGCATCGCTCATGCCGCCGAGGTTGCCCACGCCGCCGATGTGGCCCGCCTCGTCCTCTTTCACCACGACCCCATGCACAACGACGCCTTCCTCGATGGCATGCTCGATCGCGCCCGTGAGCTCTATCCCAGCACCGACATGGCCTGCGAGAACACCGTGTTTGAAGTGGATGCCGCCCGCCAGGAAACGGCCGCCATTCGCATCGTCCGCTGAATTCCGTCACCATCCGATCGCGCTGGGTGCCCCACCTCTGCCTGAGGCAGCCGGATGTGGGGTCCCGCAAAGATTGCCTCTGCCGGATTGAACCTCCGCAATCTCATCCTGAACCCGCAATCGCTGGCATTCGGTATTCTGGCAGGACGCGACCGCATCACCGCGCATCGCTCGCAAGGAGAGCCCTTGATCCCCCGATTCCAGCGGCTGTTGATTGTTCTTGCCCAGTTGTCTCTGCTCGTCGCGCTCGCCTTCGCGCCTGCCATCCTCGCCCAGGGAAAGCACCACGCCAAAGACGCCGCGCCCGCGGAAGCGGACGCAACCGCGCTCATGATCAGCGACCTCCACTTCGATCCGTTCCACGATCCCGGCAAGGCGCAGCAACTGGCCAATACGCCCGTCGCCCAGTGGCAGGCTGTGCTGCAATCGCCGCCCTCGTCCGATCAGGCTCAGGCTTTCGACGATCTCCAGAAGAAATGCAACGCCAAAGGCGTCGACACGCCTTACCCGTTGCTCACCGCCGCCTTTGAGGGCATGCACGCTCAGCAGCCCAGTCCGGATTTCATCACCATCACCGGCGACCTCATCGCCCACAAATTCGACTGCCGCTACAAAGCGACGGTCTCGGCGCCCACTCCGCAGGAATACTCCGAGTTCGTCGCCAACACCATCCAGTTCGTCGTCAACCAGCTGCGCGCAACCTACCCCGGTGTGCCCATCTACGTCTCCCTCGGCAACAACGATTCCGACTGCGGCGACTACCGCCTCGACCCGCACGATCCCATGCTCGCCCGCGCCGCTGCGGCCATCGGCGATGCGCTCCCGCCCGGCGAGCGCCGCCACGCCGAGGCCGAATTCGTGACCGGTGGCTACTACAGCGTGAACATGGCGCCCCCCATGCTCGACACCCGCATCATCGTCCTCAACGACATCTTCTTCGCGCCGAATTACAAAAGCTGCTCCGGCGAGGCGAACCCCGCTCCCGCTGCCGCGGAGATCGCCTGGCTCGGCCAGACCCTCGCCCAGGCCCATGAAAACGGCCAGAACGTCTGGGTCATCGGACACATCCCGCCGGGCGTGAACGTCTACGCGACCATGAAAAGCATGGCCGACGTCTGCGGCGCCGGCACCGCGTCCATGTTCATGGACGCGAGCAAAATCGACGGCCTCCTCACGCAGTATTCCGACATCGTGCGCCTCGGCCTCTTCGCGCACACCCACATGGACGAGATTCGCCTCGTTACTCCCGGCGGCGGCGCCGCCGATCAGGGAGTCCCGCTCAAGCTCGTGCCATCCATCTCGCCCGTCGATGGCAACAATCCGTCGTTCACCATTGCGAAGGTCGAGCCTGCAACGGCCACCGTGAAAGATTTCGACGTCTTTGTGGGATCGAACCAGACCGGCCAGGGCATCACCTGGACCGAGGACTACGACTTCGACCGCGCCTACGGCGTCACCTCGTTCACTGCGGTTGCGGTCGGCAGCGTCATCAACCAGTTCCGTGCCGATCCGAAAGCCCAAACCGGAGCCAGCCGGCAGTACATCCGCAGCTACTTCAAGGGCGATGCGGCGCGCGAGTTGGCCCCCTTCTGGCCGCAATACACCTGCTCGCTCGCGAATACCACCGCCGCGAGCTACAAGACGTGCGTGTGCGGAGCAGGGAAGTAATTCCAATCAACGTCTGTCATCCCGAGCGGTCAGCCGAAACAGTACCCTTGAGGAAGCGAACTCAGCCTGCGCAGTCGAAACACCTGTGAGCACGAACCGCCATGCATCAGCTGCTAAGGGCCGCTGCGAACAGAATCAGGCGCGGAGCCGGCCAGCCCAATTCTCTATCGCCGTGCGTTCGAGGCAGTAACACCGTTTCCACTGGCATCGCGTTGCACAGGCTGTTGGGCACAACTGCTACGCGCCGTTTGACGGAAGCTACTGAATCTCAGTCAGTTCCCCATGAACTGCACACAACGTTGGCGATTTCCGAAAATTCCACCGGGGCAACTTCTGCTAATGTTCAGCTTTCCCACGCTCGGTGCTGAGACATGGAGTCCGACTCGGAGACGCTTCGGCAGCTGTCGAAACTCGGGGTGTGCCCGAATTGCGGGAATCCGATTCCGGAGGGTACCGCCTTGGTTCGGGGCGGCGGTTCGTTTTGCACCCTCGGCTGTGTTGCATCGTACTTCTCTAAAGAGTTTAGCGAACGGGCCCGGCGCCTCGCGGAGGCCGCCCGGCAAAAGAATAATTGAAGCTGGAGGGACTTAATTTGGCGTCCGAATCTTTGTTTCCGACGCGTCGCGCGGGCGGCGAGGGAATCTTGCCGTCCCAGGAACTACGTGATTTTGTCAGCACTGGAATCGTCAGCGCAACCCAAGACGTTCTTGATGAGCAAATCCAGCCATCGAGCATTGACCTTCGCCTCTCAAATCGCGCCCACCGAATCCTTGCGAGCTTCTTACCCAGCAAATCCACGACGTTGCTCAACAAGGCCACATCCAACGGGATGCTCATCCAAACTCTCGACATCTCCAGTCCGACCCTCCTCGAGCCGAGAGTGATCTACATAATTCCCCTCATGGAGAGCTTGGCGCTGCCTCAGGATGTATTCGGGATTGCTAACCCCAAGAGCACCACCGGCCGGCTCGACATCTTCACCCGCCTCATCACGGAACACGGAGACGAATTCGAGCGCGTGGGAAAGGGCTACAGCGGACGCCTTTACATCGAAGTTGTCTCCCAGACATTTCCCATCATTGTTCGAGCAGGAATGAGACTCAATCAATTGCGGTTCGCGCGTGGCCGGGTAAGTGCAACGGGCGATAAAGTCCTCCGCCAGCTCGACGAGAATTCGCTTCTTATTGCTGACGAGGAGAGGGGGCAAGCGACCGTAGACCGAGGAGTGAGAATCACTGTCGATCTTCTCGGAAACGGCTCGGGTATCGTTGCCTACCAAGCAAAGGAGAAATGTCCGCCGGTCGATCTTGCTTGCATTAACGAGTACGAAGTTGCGGATTTCTGGATTCCGATTCCCCGCAGTCCGAAGAACCAACTGATCCTTGAGCCGTCGCATTTCTACATACTTGCATCGAAGCAAAAGCTGCGTGTACCACCGGACCGAGCTGCCGAAATGCTGCCCTACGACCTCTCAACTCAGGAATTTCGTGTTCATTATGCGGGATTCTTTGATCCCGGTTTTGGCTACGGCGCCAGCGGCGAAATCACGGGCACAAAGGCAGTGCTTGAAGTTCGCACTAGTGGGCTGCCGATTCTTCTAGAGGACGATCAGCTTGTTGGGAGGCTAAACTATTTTGCAATGGCAGATGTTCCCGACAAGGTTTACGGAGGAGATATCGGCTCGTCCTATCAACGACAGGGCCTGACGCTCGCAAAGCAATTCCGTAGAGACGAACAGTTCACTTCAAGCGACCCTCATGCTCCGCAGAACAAGCCCAGCCCAGAACAGTCACGCCTCCGGTCGCTGATGGAGGCCATGCAACACGAAGAAGATGACGATCCCGCGGATGGCGGTATACAACGCGCAGAAATACCAATGGAGCAATGGATTACCGCGAAAAAGCAGGACCTCTAAGTTGTGTTCTTATCGATGAGTGTCGCCCGACTCTCGTTTTACGCGGTTCCACTCTTTCTTCAGATAGTCCCCGGTAGCGTCCCGCAAGCTGAGTAAAATTGATGCAGTTTCGACCGGCTGGACGCCCGAATCCGTTAGTTCCTTAGCTCGATCAACGTAGGCGCGTATCTGTTGATCCTCTGGATCGTATGGATTGAGATGTAGAACAATTTGATGAAGCAGCGTGTCCCGTTGAGCAGTGAGGCCCTGCGCCTCGGAACTATTCCGTTCTCTCAATATCCTCGCGGTTACCGCGATAAATTCCGCAACCTTATCGCGCAGAGAATCGATCCATTTCAAGCGCGATGATGTCACTGTGTTCAGGAAAAATGATCGCTTGTTGCTCCACAGGCTGTAGGCCAGGGTGGCTGAACTTACGAGCAGCGTTACCAGGATGCCAGCTATCGAGATAAAGTCCTTTGCTTCCATCGTCGCCCCCGCCGATAAGTATGCACCAGCCGGCACATGAGCCCGCCGCATACCCACATGACCTTCGTACTCCCCACCCCGCCGATTTCCCTTGCATCCACCCAGCCCCGTCCGCACACTGGATACGGAAGCACGATCAGGACTCGCCGCATGCGAGTCCTTTTCTTTTGCGATCAAAGCGGGGAGCGGTCACCGGCCTCGGGGGAGCGATCGCCGGCTTCAGTCACGCGCCCGCGGCCCGGCGCGGCCTAGCCTGTCGCCCGGCAAAGGCGACACGGATGAGCCACCCTGGCAGGTGGGCGCCGGAAGGTAATACCCGCAGGGTATTACCCTGCAGTTCCAATGAAATCAATTAAGGAGAGAAGACCTCAAAGCCTTATTTGAGCGGAGCGGCCGCCTCAAAGACGCCGGAGCCGCCCTAAAACGCCAGCAACGCCACGCCGACGCACACGAACATCGCCGCAGCCCACCGCCGCCGATCCACGTTCTCGTGCAGGAAAATCTTCGCCGCGATCGCATTGCCGATGAAGGTGAGGGACGTCGCGGCCGGCCCGATGAGGCTCAGGTCGCGGTGGCTGAACGCGAACAGCAGAGAGAAGAAGCTCAGCGCCAGGCACAGCACGCCGAGCCCGAAGCGCGAGTTGGTGACGACCGCGGTCGCGGCTCCGCCCAATCCGCTGCGCTCCCGGATGATGTCGAGGTCGCCGATCTGCCGCATGGCCGAAGCGGTCAGCACATCGCCCGCCGTCGCCGAAATCACGATGGCCAGCACCATCGCGAT
>DATJTG010000139.1:0-18073 GCA_035503555.1 Acidobacteriaceae bacterium
CCCATCCGTTCGAGGGCTGACTCGAGCGTCTGCAGGGGAAAGACCGTCTGCGAACTGTCGCCGGTGCCGTGCAGCCCCACGACGATCCCGTAGCCGACAAGCTGGTTGTCGCGGACGCCTTCGACCGAGGCCACGTCCTTCACGCGCGCCAGCTTTGTCCGCGGCGCATCGTCGGCGAAGGCCGCCAGCGCAGCCAGCAGAAAGAGAAAGATCGCAACAGCCCCGTCGCGAAGAGGCACACGATGGATCCGGGATGTTGCGAGGCTCGGCATCAGAACACCAGAATCCTTTCCAGGAAGCGCACCAGCGGATTCTGCCGGTAGGTCGCGTCGTTCACGATGCCCTTGCCGACAACCTCGAGCTCCATATCGGTGATCGCGGTCGACATGACCTGGTTTTGCGCGTTGACATCTTCCGGACGCACCAGTCCGCGCAGCCGGATGAGCTGCGTCTGCTGATTGAACGTAAGCTGCCGGACCACCTGGATCACGAGCATGCCGTTTGGCAGCACATCGGCCACCTCGCCGCCGAGGGTCGTGGTAATGCTCGAGTCGGTCACGCTTTGCCCCTGGGCATTCAGCGACGAAGAAGAGTTCTGGTTCAGCAGGTTATTGAGCGCATTGCTGGCCGACAGCTTCCCCAGCAGCTGCGACACCTGCGAAGTCGCCGCGGATGCGCGCTGATTCTTCACCGTGCCATCGGTCGAAGCGGTGAGGCTCTCCGACACGACCACGGCGATGGGATCGTGGGCACGGACAGCTTTCACGTCGCTCACCAGATTGATGAGCCGTCCTGTCGGCGACCAGATGGAGCCGAGCGTCAGGGTCTCGGCCGCTTTTTCCGCGCGAACGCGCGCGATGTATTGATTGAGCGCCACGTCGGGAGGCGTATTCGCCTGCGGCTGGTCCGTGTGCTTCGTCGCGCAGGCCGGCAAAACATTCGCGAACGCCAGGAGCGCAGCCATCATCGAGATTGCCTTCCGCGCACCCATTCAGCTCCCTCCCTCTGCTGGCAGCAACTCCACCCATCGCGGTCCGCGCACGATGCCCCGCCGGACGGCGCCATGCAATCCCGCACGAACCGGTATGGTGTCCCCGAGCCATCCTGCCCGCAGCGCCGTGCCCGCGAGATGCAATTCCATGAATCCGGTGAGCTCGACCACCGATACGGCCATGCCCGCACGCACCGGCGGCGCGCCGCGGCTGGCCGCGGCTGCCGAGGCCGGCTCCCGCGCCGACTCTCCGGCGCGCGCATCGCTCCACGGCACTTCCACCAGGCGCGGCGGCCGCTCCGGATGCGCATCGTCGCCTACGACGATCCATTGCCGGTGCAGTCCGCGATCGATAACGACGCGCGATGGCGTGGGAGCCGCCGCGAGCGCCGAGCCCGCAGCCAGAACCATCGCCATGGTGAGCACTCCCGCGCAGGATCGCATCTCGTCACCGCGCCATGTTGTTCGTTTCGCTGTACATGTCGTCGGCGGCGCGGATCACCTTCGAGTTGCTCTCGTAGGCGCGCTGCGCCAGAACCATCTGCACAAAGGCGCCGACCACATCGACGTTCGAGTTCTCGAGATATCCCTGCTGCAGCGTGCCGAGACCCTCCGTCCCGCCGGGATTGCCCAGCACGGGATCCCCGGAGGAAAGCGTTGCGGTGTAGAGATTCGATCCGACGCTCTCGAGCCCCCCGGGATTGACGAAAGTCGCCAGCTGAATCTGCCCGAGTTGCGCGGGGTTTTGCTGGCCGGGCAGAGTGGCGTTGACGACTCCGTATTGCGTGATGGTGATGGCCGTCGCGTTGGCCGGAATCGTGATGTTCGGCACCACCGGATCGCCCTGCGCATCGACCAGCGTGCCCTGGTTGTTGAGGAAGAAGTTGCCGGCGCGGGTGTAGGCCAGCGTGCCGTCAGGCCGCGAGACCTGAAAGAATCCCGTCCCCTGAATCGCCAGATCGAGAGGGTTGTTCGTCTGGTTCATGTCGCCCTGGGTCATGATGATCTCGCTGGCCGCCGACTTCGTGCCGAGGCCGATCTGCAGGCCTGCCGACACCGTCTCCTGGCTCTGCGCCGCGCCCGGCGTCACCAGATTCTGGTAAATCATGTCCTGAAACTGGAGCTGGCGCTGACGAAAGCCCACCGTCGACGAGTTCGCCAGATTGTTGGCGATCGTGTCGAGATTGAGCTGCTGCGCGCTCATGCCGCTGGCCGCCGTATACAACGCTCGAATCATCTGTGCCTCCTTCGCGCGCCGCCTGGTCCTAAGGCACCCGCGGCAGTTCCTCTGTCGCCGTTTTGTCGAAATCGTTGCTGAAGATCGAGACTGCCTTCTGCATCATCTCGGCCTGGCGCTGCATGAGCACCAGCTGCAGGCTTCCTCCGATCACGTCCTGGTTCGAAGCCTCGAGCGCCCCCTGATGGATGGCCCCCGTGGCCGCGGCCGGCTGCACTCCCCCGGCCGCCGCATAGCGGTTTGCGCCCTCGGCGGTGAGCGCGTCGCCGGATGCAAAGGAAAAAAGGGCAATCTTCCCAGCCACCGCCCCGTTCACGGAAACCGCGCCGTCATCTCCGACAATCGTTTCGCCGGCAGGAATTCGAATCGCCTGCTGCTTCGCGTCAAGCACCGGCTCTCCGGCCTGGGTCGTCAGCGTGCCGTCCTGCGCGCGCTCAAACTGCCCGTCGCGCGTGTAGCGGACGCCCTGCTTCGTCTGAATCGCAAAAAATCCGTCGCCCTCGATGGCGAGATCTGTGGGATTGCCGGTCGGCGTCAGCGCCCCCTGTCCCAGATCGAGACGGCTGCCGCCCAAAACGCCAAAGCTGTTCACCGTGGTATTCAGCTGCGAATCGAGCGCTTCGGGCCCCAGAATCGCCGAGCGGAAGTAATCGCGCTCGGCACGGTATCCGGCCGTGCCGGCGTTGGCCAGGTTCCCGGCAGCCAGATCCAGCGCCTGGCTGCGCGCCAGCAGTCCGGTAAACGCCGCATAGTATCCGCTGCCCACCTCGATGGCCTCCGGCAGGAAGTGAATGCAGAAAGGGGACCGGAGGAGGGGGAAAAAGATTAGAAGAGATTTATGAGCAGGATTCGCAGAACAGCGTGAGGCTGAAAACGCAGTCGGCGAAGCGATAGCTGCGTTCGAGGCGCAGCGGCGCGCGCTGGCTGAACAGCTCGTAACTGCTTCCGGCGACGACGGTCGGCGTCGAGAGCAGGCAGCCGGAAGCGAGCACCGGGTCCACGCCCTTCCACGCGCCCGCAATCATGTTGCAAACCTCGCCCACAGCGTCGCGGACCATGGCATCGACCCCGTCGGGCGCAAGGCCCGTCAGCCGCTCGGCCATCGACATGGCGGCGCAGCTGCCGGAATGCAGCACCATGGACCCGCTCAGCGCTCCGGCCATGCCAATCACAGCCGAGAGGGTTTCCCGCTCCTGTGCAGGGTTGTCATCGACCGGCTCGCAGGCGACGCTCATCATGGTGCTGAACACCTCGCGGACGGCCCCATCCAGTTGCGCTGCCATGCGGCCTGCCTGCGTTGCAGTGGCTGCCGTCATCTCTGCTCCCTCCCTGCGCGCATTCGTGCGATGCGCGGCAATCGTTTTCGCGCCCTTTCGTCTGTGCTGTCTCCCACTGCTTCTCCCCTGCGTCCTCGCAGCCCTTGCCTGCAGCGGCCGGCGTGCCGCGTGGATCTAGCCCGGAGTAATCAGAGGCAGGACCCGGTCGCGCACCTGGTCGGGCGTGAAGGGCTTGCGGATGTAGCCCTGCGCGCCGGCCTTGAGCGCCTCGCGCACATGCTCTTCTCCGCTCTCGGTGGTGATCATGACGATCGGCGCGCCCTGCGCGAGCGACTGGCTCTGCGCCTGGCGCAAAAACTCGAGCCCGTCCATATTGGGCATGTTGATGTCGGAAACGATCAGCTGCACGCGCTCGCGTGCCAGCATCGTCAGCGCTTCGCGCCCGCTGCCCGCTTCGATCACCCGCGTCAGGTCCAGTCCCGCCTGGCGCAGCGCCCGCTCCACGATTTTCCGCATCACCGACGAGTCGTCGACGATCAGCACTGTCAGTCCTGGCATCGCTCGCGATCTCCTCCCGGCCTTGTCATCGGCAAATTCCGGATTCTCACGATCCCGGAACCGCGAGAGATTCCCCGGAGGAGCAAAGAATGTCTTCCACATCGGAACAATCGGGCAGGCCCGCATCCCGCGGAGCGCGCCGCCAGAGGCGCAGCCACCAGAAGCCGTGGACCCGAGCCAGCCGCGCTTCCAGCGGCTTCTCGGCTTCGATGAGCGAGGCGACGTGTCGCGCCAGCGCCGGGGTGCTCGAGACTTCGATGAAGCGGGCCGGAGGCGCCGGAGCGGCCAGAAAGTCCCTTTGCGCCGCGAGAAACTCCGCATCGCCGACAATGCCCGAAGAGACGCGCAAACCAAGAATGCGCCCGGCGGCATAGGCCAGCGCGCGGTCGATGCGCTCGGGAAAGGCCAGGCACAGCGTGGAGCCGCCCGGAACGCGCAAGGGCAGCGCGCACAGCGCCTCGGCGAGAAAGCGCGGCATCGACGACGCCACATCCGATGAACGGAAGATGGCGGGAGAGAAAATCGGGCAGTTCCACTGCAGGCTGAGCGCGCGCGTCAGCACCGTCTCGCTCAGGATGCCGCTCTCGATCAGCCACTGCCCCAAACGCAGGTCGCCGCCGCTTTCCGCCTGATGCCGAACCGCATCCCGCAGCTGATCGGGGGAAATGTGTCCCCGATCGACCAGGAGAAGCCCGAGGGGAATCCGATGGCGATACGGCGCCGAGGAGCCCATGGAGGCTTCGCGGCGCACCGCGGCCCGCACCACCTCCGCCATGCAAGCCGCCGAGCAGGCCCATCGGCCTTCAAACACCGGCGCGCGGCGGCTCCGCCACAGATGCATCCACCCGGTCGCGCAGAGCGGATTGGCGCAGTGCGAGAAGGGAGAGCGCGGCAGCGGAGAGGGCGGCGCCGCGGCGCTGCGCGGCGGCTGGGCGGCGCTTCCGCTCATCGAATGCTCTCCAGCCGCCGCATCGGAGCCGCTACCTCGGTCACGCGCAATCCAAAATTACCGTTGACGAGGACCACCTCGCCGCGGGCCACAATCTTGTCGCCGACGATCAGATCCACAGGATCGCTGAGATGGCGATCCAGTTCCACCACGTCGCCGGGGCCCAGTTCCAGCAGCTCGCGCAGCTCGAGGGCGCGCGAGCCGAAGCGCAGGGTGGCCTCGAGCGCGACTTCGAGCAGGAGATCGAAGTTGCCCGCCGGCCCGGGCGGCGCGGGATCACTCGGCCGATCGCCCGCGGTGCTGTCCTCCGCAGGGGTCTCCACCCGCAGGCTCATGCGCAGCGTTGCCGCTCCCAGGCGCAGCGCGCAGGGCTCGTCGGCGGAATCCGATTCCGGCGGTGCCGCGGCCAGCTTTCCGCCAAGGCGCGCTGCAACGCTGGAAAGAATGCCCGTCCACAGCTCGGCCACGGTCTCCCGATCGGCTCCTCCGGCATCGATCAGGCGTCCTTCGATCAGAATGACGGCCAGATCTTCGGCGTCGGCAGAGAGCACCAGCCGGGCTCCGGGCACCTGCAGTCCATCATGGCGGCTGCGCGCCGCCTCGGGCGCCTCTCCGCCGGCGACGAGAGACACCGGCTGCCCGAGCTCGCGAGCGATCTCGGCTTCGAGTCTCGTCATCCAGTTCACGGCACTCAAGGCTTCACCTCTGCCCGCTCTCCCAGCTGCGCAGCGCGATCACCCCCCTGGCCGACCGCGGCGGAGCGAAACAGCAGCACGCCTCCGGCGCGGAATTCGGCTGCCGCGCCGGCGCCGAGGCCGAAATCGAGAACCGACCCGGGGCGCAATCCGGCCAGACGCTCCGACGGAATCGGGGTCCGGGGCAGTTCGAGCGTCGCCTCCGCGCGGCAGCGACCGGTGAGCTCGGCCAGCCGCTGGCGGGTTTCGGCCGAGTGCCGCTGCTGGCGCGACTTCTCGCCGGCCAAACGCCGCAGGATGGCATTCGATACGACGGCGGGAAATGCCAGATTGAGCAGTCCGCTCACTTCCGCCAGCCGCAGCTCGAAGCTGAGGCACAGCGATTTCTCCGTCACCGGAATCAGGCGCGGCGCCTGGGTCTGCATCTGGCGCTTTTCAAAGGTGAAGGTAAGACCGACGGGCTGCCAGGCCGTGGTCAGTTCGCGGCATACCGCTTCGACCACGCCCGACAAAATCGATTCCTCGATATCGGTCAGTTCCCGCGGCTCCGACGGTTTGCCGTCGCCGCCCAGCAGCAGGTCGATCATCGACGGAGCCGTGGTCAGGTCCATCTGCAGGACGGAAACGGCGCGCAGCGGCTCAAGGCGCACCGAGCACACGTACGCCAGCTCCGGGATGCGTTCCAGAAACTCGCTGAAGGAAATCTGCTCGGCGGAGACCAGGCTGACCTGCACGCGGCTGCGCAGCCATGCGCTCAGATGATGGGTGAGGTTGCGGGCGAAAATGTCGTTGAGCATGCTGATGGAGCGGAGCTGATCGTTTGAAATCTGGCCGGAGCGCGCAAAGCTCCACGGCTGCACGCGCTGCTCGGCCGGTTCAGCTGCGCTGCGGGCGCGCGCTGCCTGGAACAGGGCGTCAATCTCTTCCTGGCCGAGCTCTTTTTCCATCGCCGCCTCCGGCTAACGCCGCCCATACTCGGCCAGCCGCGCGCGCAGGTGCACGACGGCGGAGGAATGAATCTGCGACACCCGGGACTCAACCACGCCCAGCACCAGTCCGATTTCCTTCATGGTCATCTCCTCGTAGTAGTAGAGGGTTACCACCAGCCGCTCGCGCTCCGGCAGCTGGTCGATCGCGCCCGCCAGACGCTCCTGCATCTCGCCGCGCAGGCAGCGGAACAACGGATCGTCCTCCTCGTGGCTGGGAATATAGGCCAGCTCTTCTTCGCCCGAGTCTTCGGACCGCTCGACGTGCAGCGTGCCGATCTCAAGCCCCTTCAGCTCACCCAGCAGCTGCTGGTAATCTTCGAGCGCGAGGCCCATCTCGCGCGCGATCTCCGGCTCCGCAGGCGCGCGGCCGAACTGCACCGTCAGCCGGCGGATCGCCTCCTCCACGGCGCGCCCCTTGCGGCGCAAATCGCGCGGGCTCCAGTCGAGCGTGCGCAGGCTGTCGAGGATGGCGCCGCGAATGCGGAACTGCGCGTAGCTGCGAAACTGCACCTTGCGCGCCGGATCGTATTTCTTCATGGCGTCGAGCAGGCCGAGCGTCCCGGCGCTCACCAGGTCGTCGAGATCGACATGCTGGGGCAGGCGCTCATGAATGCGCCGCGCCAGCCAGCGCACGGCCGGCATCTGTTCCAGCAGCATGTGCTCGCGCTCCGCTTCGGTAGCCGGCAGCGCGGCCAGCGTCTCGTCGAACTCCGGAGCGGCTGCTTCGCTCGGTGCGGGGGCCGCTGCCGGCCTCCCTCCCTTTCCCACAATCTGGCTCGCGTATTCCATCGCCTCTCCACGCATCGCCGGTCTCTGCTCAGGTCGCTCGGACCACTCCCGTCGCCCGCACGGCAATCTCGGGCGGAACCTCCGCCGGCGCAACGACGGTGAGCCGCGGCAACACCGGCTCCAGCCACCGCTTCAGGTGATAGCGCGCCGGACTCGAACAGAGAAGCACGGGCTGGGCCGCAGCGCCGGCGGATCCGATTAGCCGCTTCAAAGAATCGCTGATCCGGCGCAGGACCGGAGTTTGGTTTCCTGCTGCGAGCAGGCGCGCGCTCGGCTCGGGCGCCACCAGGTCGGCCAGTTCCTCTTCGAGCGAGGGATCGAGCGCAATGACCTTCAGCGATCCATCCGCTTCCAGCAGCGGCTGCAGCAGACGCCGCCCCAGGGCCTGGCGCGAGGCTTCCACCAGATGCGGCAGGGCGCGGTTCTGCGCCGCCGTCTCCACCAGAGCTTCGAGAATCGTACCCAGATCGCGGATGGAAACCTGCTCGCGCAGCAGTTGCTGCAGCACGCGCTGCACCTCGCCGAGGGAGAGAATCTTGGGCACCAGCTCCTCGACCAGTTTCGGGTGGCTTTCGCTCAGCGAATCGAGCAGGCGCTTCGTCTCCGCGCGGCCCAGCAGCTCATGCGCATGCCGCCGGATCATCTCTCCGACATGAGTTGCAATCACGGTCACAGCGTCGGCGACCGAGTATCCGGCGGCGAGCGCCTCGTTCTCGAGCGAGGACTGAATCCAGCGCGCCGGCGCGCCAAAGGCCGGCTCCCGCGTCTCCTTGCCGGGCAGCGTACGCGGCTGCGCCTCGGTGCTCACCGCCAGCAGGTGGTTGCCCTCCGTCTGCCAGCGCCCGATCTCGGCGCCGCGCAGCGAGAAAACATACTCCCGCGCGCGCAGCCGCAGGTTGTCCGAGATATGCACCGGCGGGATCAGAAAGCCCAGTTCCCCGGCCAGATGCCGCCGCAGCGTGCGCACGCGCTCGAGCATGGGACCGCCCTGCTTCTCGTCCACCAGGGGGATGAGCTGGAATCCAATCTCGAGGCTCAGCTCGTCGAGACGGGGCGGCAGCGCCAGGTTCTCGCGCTTCTCCGCTGTCTTCTTCGCGGTCTCTGCTTCCGGCGCCGCGGCTTCGCGCCCGGCCACGCGCGATCCCGCATAGCCAAGAATCACCGCCGGCAGAAGGAAGGCCAGCTTGGGCAATCCGGGAATGAGACACAGAGCTCCGAGCACGCCGCTGGCAACGTAGAGCGTTGTCCCTCGTCCGAACAACTGCGAGCCCAATTCCGTCGTCAGCGCTCCCGCCGACGAGGCTCGCGTCAGGACCATACCGCCGGCCACCGAAACCAGCAGCGACGGGATCATGGTCACCAGTCCGTCGCCGACGGTCAGGATCGTGTACGTACGCACCGCTTCGCTCAGATCAATGCCCTGCTGCAGCGTTCCGATCAGCAGACCCGCGACGATGTTGATCGCGGTAATGAGGATGGTGGCCAGAGAGTCGCGCTGATTGAAGCGCGCTGCCCCGTCCATGGCTCCGTAAAACTCCGCCTCCTGCGCGATCCCCTGGCGGCGTTTGCGCGCGGTGGCTTCATCGATGAGGCCGGCATTCATATCGGCATCGATCGCCATCTGCTTGCCGGGCAGCGCGTCGAGCGTGAAGCGCGCGGTCACCTCGGCCGTGCGCACGGCACCGTGGCTGACCACCAGAAACTGGATGGCGATCAGCGCGAGGAACAGGACGAATCCCACGACGTAATTACCGCCCACCACAAACTGGCCGAAGGCCTCGATCACGCGTCCCGCGGCCGCCGTGCCTTCGTTGCCGTGCAGCAGAATGCGGCGGCTCGACGCGATGTTGAGCGAGAGGCGAAAGAGCGTGAGCAGCAGCAGAAGCGTGGGGAAAACGGAAAAATCGACGGCGCGACGCAGCTGCACCGCCGAGAGAAACACCAGGATGGACGCCGCCATGGAGCAGGCCAGCAGCATATCCATGACAAAGGCCGGCACCGGCACCAGCATCACGAAGATCACGCTGATGGCCGCGACCGGCAGGGTGAGGCTGCGCAGCATCTTCCATCCGGATTGCCCGGACTGGCCGCCCGTTCGCATTGCTGTTGCCGCCGCGCTCATTGCGTGCCTCGCTTCACGTTGCCCTCGCTTCCCGCATCCTCTCGGCTGCTCTCGCCCGCTCGCGTTCCATGCGCTGTTCCACCTCGCGCCGGTAGAGCCAGGCGAGAATGCCGGCAACCGCCGCATACAGCTCCGGCGGGATCGCCTGCCCGGGCTCGACCTGGCGGTAGAGCGAGCGCGCCAGCGGTGGATTCTCGACAATGGGCACCCCCGCCCACTGCGCCTCCTCGCGAATCTGCGCAGCCAGCAGGTCGCGGCCCTTCGCCAGCACCCTGGGCGCGTCCATGGTTTCGAAGTCGAAGCTCAGCGCCACGGCGTAGTGCGTGGGATTGGTCACGACGACCGATGCCCGGGAAACATCGGCTTTGAGCTGGCGGCGGCGCATCTGGCGGCGCAGCCCGCGAATCCGCGCCTTGATCTGCGGGCTGCCTTCCATCTCCCTGAACTCGTCGCGCAAATCCTGCTTCGACATGCGCAGGCGGCTCTCGCGGCTGCGCCACTCCATCACGTAATCGATCCCGGCCCAGCCCAGCAGAATCCACGCACCGTTCAGCAGCAGACTGTAGACCAGCGAAAACAGGTCGGGATAGCGCTCGAGACTCATGGCCGGCTCCGCCGTCTGCTCCGCGATGGCGTGGGCCGTAAAGAAGCCCAGCGCCGCCAGCGGAACCAGCGATTTGGCCAGCCGCACCAGGCCCCGCAGCGACAACACATTCTTCACGTTCTCCGCGGGATTGACCCGCTCCGGCTTCGGCGCCAGCGCCTCAAAGTTGAAGGACCATCCCCCGCCCTGCGCGATGCCCGCGGCCACGGCGCCGGCGCAGGCGGCCAGCAGCACCAGGGCCAAAGGACGGCACGCTGCGAGCAGCGCCTGCCGCAACGCCATCGCTGTTTGCGCGGCGGACCGGCTGGCCCACGCCGCCGGCTGCCCGAGGCGGAGAAACATGCGGTACGCATTGCCCCAGTCGGCGACCCACGCGCCGGCCTCATGGCCAAGGGCAAACACTCCCGCCAACATGGCAGCAGCCGCCATCAGATCGCGGCTGCGCGCGCGGTCTCCCCGCGCGGCGGCCTTCTGCTTCTGCCGCGGTGTCGCCTTCTCGGTGCGGTCGCCAGGCATCGATCAGGCTCCCCCGGCCGCGCCGGCCAGCCACTGACCGGCTGTATCGAGCAACGCCGTGAAGCGTGCTTCGATCCAGCGCGGCCACAATGCCAGCGACCCGATTAGCACGCCATAGCCGAGAATGGCTTTCACCGGGACGGTAATGGACATGACCGGCAGCTGCGGCGCCATCTTTCCCGCCAGCGCGACCGCAACTTCGGCGAGCACCGTCGCAGCCACCACCGGGGCCGAAAGTTGCACCGCCGCGGTGAAGATGCCCGCAGCCATCGGTACCAGCGCCAGCCCCACGCGGGGATCGAGCGTCACCGCGCCCACGGGCGCCGACGAAAACGTGCGCAGCAGCGCGGCCAGCACGGTGCGATCAAGACCCGCGCCGATCACCGTCAGCGTGCCCAGAAGCGAGAACATCTGTCCCATGAGCGGCGTCTGCACCGGCGAGTTCGGATCGAGAAGATTCACCAGCGAGAAGCTGAACTGGAAGCCCATCACCTGCCCGGCAAAGCTGAGGGCCTCAAACACCAGCGAAAGCGTCAGCCCGAGGACCAGTCCCACGCTGAGCTCGCCCAGCACCGCGATCAGGCCCAGCTCCACGTGCGCGCGCGGAAAGGTCGCGACCACGGGCGCGACCAGAAACGAAACCGCCAGCACCAGCGCCGCCTTCACCCGCATCGGGATCGCCTCGGAGGAAAACACCGGCGCAAACACCATCAGACCGCTGACGCGCACCAGCACCAGCGTCATCGCCGCAAGCGTGGTTGCCCAGTCCGGTTTCATCCCATCCCCAGAAAGCGGTGAAAGTCGGAAAACAGCGAAAGCGTGTAGCGCATGAGCCGGTCGAGGTACCAGGGCAGAGCGGCCAGCAGCAGCCCCGCGACCACCAGCAGCCGCGGCACCGTCGAAATCGTCTGGTCCTGCAGGGAGGTGAGCGTCTGCAGCAGGCTGATGAGGAAGCTCGTCACGCAGGCCGCCAGCAGTACCGGCGCGCCGAGGATCAGCGCTTCGCGCAGCAGGTTGCGCATCAGCTCCGCGGCTGTGTCCGGTCCCATCAGAAACTCCTCAGCAATGAGCCGGCGAGCAGATTCCAGCCGTCGACCATGACGAAAAGCAGAATCTTCAGCGGCGTTGAGATCACGACCGGGGGAAGCTGGAACATGCCGATTGAGGTGGTGATGGAAGCCACGACCATATCCACCAGCAGGAAGGGAAGAAACAGTACCGCGCCGATCTCAAAGCCGGCCTTCAGCTCGCTGAGGATGTAGGCAGGGACCACGACGCGCATTGGCAGATCATCGGGCTTCGCGGGCCGCGTGGTCAGCGACGCCGAAGCGAACAGCGCGAGATCTTTCTCGCGCGCGTAGCGCAGCATGTAAGCTTTGGGCGGATCGGATCCGCGGTCGATCGCCTCCCATCCTGAAATCTGTCCCTGACGAAACGGTTCCACGGCCTGCTGATCGACCTGGACCAGCACCGGCTGCATCAGGAACCAGGTCATCATGAGCCCCAGCCCCATCAGCACCTGGTTCGACGGAGCCGTCTGCGTGCCCAGAGCCTGGCGCAGAAAATGAAAAACCACCAGCAGACGCACCATCGGCGTCATCGAGAGCAGGATCGCGGGCAACAGCGTGAGCAGGGTCAGGGTGAAGACGATGGTCCACGGCACTGTGTTGTTGCTGCCCAGGTCCAGCCCCGGCAGCCCCTGGTGCGCTTTCGCAGCCAGCAGAAGAAGCGTCACTGCGCGGCCTCGCTTCGAGGATGGACGGTGCGTGCACCGCCCCTGGACGCACGGCTTTCGCGCCGCGCACGCGCCTGCGGCCACTCGCCCAGCAGCACCATGTTGTCTCCCGAGAGGCCGACGAGCAGGCGTCGGCCGCAGCAGTTCACCAGCACAAGCGATTTCCTGGGCCCGAGATTCAGCCGCGCTTCGGCGTGCAGCGGTGCTTCGGCCGCGCGCTTTTGCGCGCTCACCCGACGCCGCAGCCAGGTCAGAATACGAGCCCCCAGCGAATCCGGCGCCGCAGCGGCCCGCGCCCCGCGGACCACAGCCGGATTGACGATCGCTTCCATCGCGCTCTCCGCTTCCCGCCTCACGCCAGCCGCGTGACCCGAACCGCGAGTTTTTGTCCCATCAATTCGAACTCGGCCCACATCAGGAGCGCCCCACCGCACTGGAGCGGCACATCCTGCGAGTGCTCGTGTACGGTTTCGACAACGGTGCCCTTTTGGAGCGTGAGCAGGTCCTGCACGCGAAACGATCGCACTTTCACCGCGACGTTCAGCTGCATGGGCATACGATCGAGCCGCGTATCGCGCTCGGGCTCGGCTTGCGAGTCCTCGAGCCCCTCTCCGCGGATCAGCAAAGCGGGCGCGCTCGGCGTGAGAGCCGTCTCAGGGTTCGCCGCCCCATCCCTGGCCGGATTTTCAGAAGAGGCACCCATCGCCCGTTATCGCGTGCGAATGAATGCCCTGAATCTGGACAGGGAGATTAGAAAGTTCTCAGGATTCGGCGACCACAGACCCGATCGGCCCGCGTATCACGCGAAAAAACAGGATCGGCTAACCGTTCGAGCGGAGAAGTCCCTGGAGGGCCACTCCCCGGTCGCCGCGCAGGGGTATGTACCAGGGACAGAAGGCTCGCGCATCCGCGAGCAGCTGGCTCTCTTCCTCACCATGCCCGCGGACGGTGCGCAATCTCGTGTCAAAGAACATCGCCTCAGCGGTAATTCTGCGCGTAGGTATCCCGCGGCATCCCCAACCGGACCGCCTGATTGCGCAGCGCGAACGCATCCGCCTTGCTCATGACGCCGCCCAGCGTCACCAGATAAGGCTCCCTGCCGTGCAGCGCAAAAACGCCCGGGCTCAGCTGCGGAACCTGCTGGCGCAGAACTTCCGCCTTATGCTGAGCCTGCGCTTCCTTCCGATAGGTGTAAGCAATCACGCGCCAGCCCGGCGTCGTCAGCGCAACCGTAGCCGCGCCGCTTCCCTGCGCCACCGAGGAGGCAGCCGACACCGCCTTCTCCGGATTCGGCGAAGGCCGCGTGGCCGACGCAGGCACGGCTGCCGTTTTCGTCGCAGAGGCAGTGCCGCCCGAGTGGAGCATTCCATACAGAGCCCATAACGTCGCGACCACGAGCAGCGCGGCGATCGCGATCACCAGAAGCGCGCTGCGCCGCTGCGTTGCCGGCTCATCGTCATCGAGCGCCTCGAAAACTTCGTGCCTCGCGGCATTCGGAATGCGCTGCGATCCCAGCGGCTGCCGTTCCAGCGGCGGCGATTCCCGCGGCTTCTCTTCAGGCGGCGATTGCTCGGGTGCGCGAACCAGCTCACTGAAGTGTGGCCGTTGCAGAGGCGCGGTCTGGGAACTCGCCGGCAGCAGCGCGATCACCTTCGCTGCCGGTTTGGCCGGCGGCGCAACACCGGTGTCCGTGCCCTCCTGCGACGCCGCTTCCGGAACGGCCCCCTGCATCGGGCTCTCCGCAGCGTTCGATGCAGCCGCGCTGCTCGGTGCCGCAACCGGCGCCGGCACCGGCACCGGTCCCCTCCGCACCGCAGGTTTTTCCGCGGCACGCCCTGCCGGGACAATGACTACGCCGGCGAGCGCGGCAATCTCGGTGATCCGCGCATTGCCGCTTAGAGACCGCCGCACGGCGCGCGCCATCGGCTCCGGCAGCAACTGGAGCATGGGATCGTTCTCGCCTGCAGGAACACGCCCCGTCACGGATCGCGTGACGACGCGCCCCAGCCCGCGCACATCCTCGGCACTGCGGACGGCAAAGTCTTCCCCTCCGAGTTGCACGCAGTCGCTGCGGAGTTTGATGGTTTCGCCCATCGCCAGCACGCTTGCCGGCTCCATGCGCCCATGCACCAGGCCCGCCGCGTGGAGCGCGGCCAGCCCCTGCACCAAAGCGCGCAGCACCTGTTGCGCTTCCGGCATCTGCAGAGACCGCTCGCGCAATACATCGCCCAGATTTTCTTCTGTCGGCTCCATGACCGCAATCACGACCGGAGTCTCGTCGATATAGGCCGCGCAGGCCTCTTCGACAGCGACCAGATTCGGGTGCCGAAGCTGCGCGACGGCACGCAGCCGCTCCAGCAGTTCCTCGTCGTCGTTCAAGGTCTCGGTCACGCTCAGCACCAGTGCCCTGCCCTCCGACGTCGCTGCAAACCACGCCGTCCGGCCCTCAGGACGCACCAAAGCCCCCAGCCGCCAGCGCCCCAGCAGCTCACGACCCTCGAGGTCCGTCCACAACATCATGCGATTCACACCCGCCGTTGCCATACCCTGCGCTCCCTTCGCGTCGACATCGCTCGGTCCGCTCCCGCGATGCCTGCCTTGCGCTCCCTCTCCTGCGTACCCTCACTGACTAGTAAATATCCCCGGCGCGAGGAAAAAGGCAATCCAAGTTTGGACGCGAACAAAATTTGACACTCCCGGCAGCGGCGAAGCTCGCCAAACTCAGGGCTTCCGGGGCGATCGCAAAGCGCATGGCCCCGAAAACTTTGCTAGCCTCAAAACGGAATGGATCCTTTGTCGCCCCAACCCGAAAAGACGCCGGTTCAGCCGCTGTGGTGCCCCACTTGCGCGAAGCCGGTGAACGATCCGCTTGTCTGCGGCGATTGCTCGGCGGTGATTTGCCGCGTCTGCGGCACACCGCTCGAAAATCCTGACGAGCTGGCCTTCGGCTGATATTGCCATGGCCAAAGCTGCCCATATTCCTTCAAAATCTCCGGTCGGAACTCCCACAGGCGCGCCCGTCACCGTCAGCGGACGCTGGCTGCTGATAGCTTTCCTCCTCAGCCTGGGAGCCGCCCTGCTCTGCGGCTATGGCACGCTCTGCCTGCTCTTCTGGCAGGGACAATGGCAGCTTCTCTATCACCCGTCGCGGACGGTCACAACGACGCCAGCCAGCGAGGGTCTTGCTTTTGATGACATCCACTTCGACGTAACCGATGAAGGCCGGCCCCAGCTCGACGGCTGGTGGATTTCCGCGGGCCCGAACTCCGCCTGGCCCGGCGCGACGGTCCTTTATCTGCACGGCGCAAGTGGTTCCCTCTCCGACACCGTGCCGGAACTGGCCCGCCTGCACGCGCTGGGACTGAACGTCTTCGCCTTCGACTATCGAGGATTCGGGCGCAGCGAAAGCGCGCATCCCACCGAGCGCATGGCCAACGCCGATGCGGACGCTGCGTGGAAATACCTGACAGACGCGCGCGGCATTCCGGCGCGCAGCCTTCTGGTCTGGGGCGATGGCGTCGGCGCGACCTTCGCCGCCCATCTCGCGGCGGAATTCGCGCCCGCCGGTGTGATCCTCCAGGATCCCAACCCGCCGGCGCGCCAGATCCTGCTCGCCGATGCCCGGGCGCGGATTCTGCCACTCTCGCTGTTACAAAACGAGACTCTGGACCCGACCGCCGAGCTCCAGTTCGCCCATGTGCCCCGGCTTTTTCTCGATCGAGACGATCGGTCCGATCGCACCCATCATCTTTTTCTCATCTCCGGCTATCCGAAGGACTACTTCGATCTGCGCGGCGCCTCCGACGACAAGCTCTCTGCAAACCTCCGTCGCTTCCTCGATGAAATTCTTCATTAGCCTCCCTGCGGCCCGTGGCCTGCTGCCTGTTGCCCGTTACCTGTACCCTGTCCTTGCATGCCCGAGCTGCCAGACATTACCGCCTACATCAGCGCGCTGGAGCCGCGCGTCCTCGGGCAGGCGCTCCAGCAGGTTCGGATCGCGAGCGCGTTTCTTCTCCGTACCGCACAGCCGCCGGTCTCGAGCGTAGAAGGTCAGACCGTGCGCGAGCTGCGCCGCATTGGCAAGCGCATCGCGTTCGGCTTTGATGGCGAACTCTGGCTCGTGCTCCACCTCATGATTGCCGGCCGCCTGCACTGGCGCGCCGCCGGAGCCAAGCTTGCCGGCCGCAATGCGCTCGCCGCATTCGATTTCCCCGAAGGATCGCTCGTTCTCACGGAAGCCGGCTCGAAGCGCCGCGCTTCGCTCTATCTGGTGCAGGGCGAAGCCGCGCTCGAGGCGATCGATCCCGGGGGCATTGACGTCATGGGCGCTGACCTCGCCGCCTTTCGCTCCGCTCTCACTTTGGAAAACCGCACTCTCAAGCGCGCCCTCACCGATCCGCGCCTCGTGAGCGGCATCGGCAACGCCTATTCCGACGAAATCCTCCACGCGGCCCAGCTCTCGCCGGTGACCCTCACCCACCGTCTCGCCGACTCCGACTGGCAGCGCCTGTACGAAGCCACCCAAACCACCCTGCGCCTCTGGATCGACCGTCTGCGCGCCGAAGCCGGCCGCGGATTCCCGGAAAAGGTCACCGCCTTCCGCCCCGACATGGCCGTGCACGGCAAGTTCGGCCAGCCCTGCCCGCGTTGCGGCACCACGGTCCAGCGCATTCGCTACGCCGACAACGAAACCGACTATTGCCCCCAGTGCCAGACCGGCGGCAAGCTCCTCGCCGACCGCGGCCTCTCCCGCCTGCTCAAACAGGACTGGCCCCGCAGTCTCGACGAGCTCGAGTCGCTGAAGCGGAAAGCCGGCGGTGGTTCATAGCAGCAACCATCGACAATCGGATCCCCTGTGGATGAATTCGCCGCATATTAACCGTGTTGTAAATAGACATCCACAGAGCGCCGGTATTTCAGGTAAGACCGGGTTTTCGGATCACAGGCCCCAGTCTGCGGGAAATCGGGAACTAGTCTGTCTCGCCTCAACACGCCTCATTCTCATTTCTCGCGCGATACCGGCCCGGCTTCGGAGGATTACCGATGCAAAAGTGCCTCGCGACCTGGCTCTCCGCCTTGTTGCTGCTCAGCCCGGCCGTCAGCCCTGTCGCGGCTTACGCGCAGGCTGACGACTCCACGTCAACCGCTACGCCGATCAGGCACGTGGTCGTGATTTTCGGTGAAAACGTCTCGTTCGATCACTACTTCGGAACCTATCCCTACGCCACCAATCCCAAAGGCGAGCCGTGGTTCCACGCCGATCCCGCCACGCCCAGCGTCAACGGCCTCACCGGAGCCCTCCTCACCAGCAACCCGAATTTTCTGAATACCGCGAACGGCAAGGGCGCCATGAACCCCTTCCGTCTGGACCGCTCCCAGGCATCGACGGCCGACCAGGACCACAACTACACCCCGGAGCAGGAGGCCTTCCACGCTGGCCTGATGGACTCCTTCCCCGAATACACCGGAACGCCCGGACCTCCGCCGAGCGCCTATACAACCACCGGTTTGGTGATGGGCTACTACGACGGCAACACCGTTACGGCCCTGTGGAACTATGCGCAGCAGTACGCGATCGATGACAATTCCTACGGATCGACCTTCGGTCCCT
>DATJTG010000140.1:0-12984 GCA_035503555.1 Acidobacteriaceae bacterium
GTGCACGCGCACAAGGATACGAAGCTGACTCTCGAGGCCGAGCCGGCGCACGGCCATGCGCACGGCGTGCATGAGAGTCCGTGGGTGATGCTCGGTCCGCTGGTGATTCTGGCAATTCTCTCTGTCATCGGCGGATGGATAGGCTGGCCCGATGGTCTCTGGGGCAGCAACTGGTTCGGGCACTGGCTGGGCGCAGGGCTGGGAACGAGCGAGGGTGCGGGAGGATCGCGCAGCCTGGAGTTCATGCTGGCCTGTGTTTCGACGGCGGTCGCGCTGGCCGGATGGCTCGTTGCGCACGTGATGTATTACGCGAAGCCGGAGCTGCCGGAACGGATGGCCCAGTCGCTGCGCGCCGTTTACGGCCTGGTGAAGAACAAGTACTGGGTGGATGAGATTTACGGCGCGCTGGTCATTACGCCGGTGCTCTTTATTGCGCGCTACCTGCTGAACGTCCTGATCGATCGCGGAGTGATCGACGTAGGTGGGATGGCCGCGGGCTATACGGCGCAGGGCGTCGGCGCCCTGGTGGCGCGGATTCAGTCGGGCAATATTCGGTCGTATGCGGGGTGGCTGGCGCTGTTCGCGGCCCTCCTGCTGGCGGCTTCGTACTTTGGATGGACGGCGCACTTCTGGGTGCGCTGAGCGAGGAAGACGGGACTGTGCTGAACGATTTCATTTTGACGCTGATCCTCTTTGTGCCGACGGCCGGCGCGATCGTGACGGCGTTCCTGCCGCGGCGGGGAAAGGTGATTCCGGCGTTCGCGCTGCTGGTGACGCTGGCGACGTTTGTGCTGTCGCTGCACCTGCCCGCGCACTTCGATTACGCGCAGCACGGCTTCCAGTTCGTTGAGAACCGCCCGTGGATCGCGAGCCCGAAGATCGGCTACCACCTGGGCGTCGACGGGATTTCGCTCTGGCTGGTGCTGCTGACCACCTTTCTCGCGCCCATCGGCGCCCTGGTGAGCTGGCGCGCGATCCAGCACCGAACGAAAGAGTTCTACTTCCTCTTCCTGCTGCAGCAGACGGCGATGATCGGCGTCTTCATCTCGCTCGATACCTTCCTGTATTACGGATTCTGGGAGCTGTCGCTGGTGCCGATGGCGATCCTGATTGCGATGTTCGGGCGCGACCGCGGGCCGCGTGCCGCGCTGAAATTCTTCCTTTACACGTTCCTGCCGTCGGCACTGTTTCTCGTGGCGATTCTGTGGCTCTATGTGAAGGCGGGGACGTTCGATTACGTGAAGCTGCAGGATTTCCTGACAAAGCATCCGCTGCCGGGCGCCGCGCTGGGATGGGTGTCGCTGGCGTTTCTGGTGGCCTTTGCGGTCAAGGTTCCCGTGTTCCCGCTGCATGGCTGGCTGGGTGACGTCATTGAAGAAGCCCCGACAGCGATGGCCATGGTGGTCGCGGGCAAGCTGGGACTGTATTCGATTTTCCGGTTCAACCTGGGGCTGTTTCCTGAGCAGTCGCGAGCCATTGCGCCCCTGATGATCGCGCTGGCCGTGATCGGCGTGCTCTACGGCGCGCTGGTGGCGCTGGCGCAGAACGACATGCGTCGGCTGGTGGCTTACTCGATTGTGAGCCATCTGAGCTTTTGCATTCTGGGCATCTTCTGCTTCGCGCTGGCCGGGCTCAACGGCGCGCTCTTCCAGACGCTGAATGAAGGGCTGACCGGCGGCGCTCTGCTGGTGCTCATCGCGTTCCTCTATGAACGGTACGGGACTTTCGACATGCGCGAGTACGGCGGCCTCGCAGCCAGGATGCCCATGCTGGCCACGCTCTGGGTGATTACGGCGCTGGCGCTGGTGGGGCTGCCGCTGATGAACGGATTTGTCGGCGAATTTCTGGTGCTGAGCGGAAGTTATCCTGTGCATCCCGGGTGGGTGGTGGCGGCGACGATCGGCGTGATCCTCAGCGCGGCCTACATGCTGACGATGATCCAACGGATTTTCTACGGGCAGCAATCGCGCCTCGTTACGGACAAGCCGTTCTTCGATCTAGGATTCCGCGAACACATCACGCTGTGGCCGATGGCCCTGCTGATGCTGGTGATGGGCGTCGCGTCTCCCTACTGGATCAAGGGGATTGAGAGCGGCGTAAGCGGGCTGGCGGGGTCGCCGTCGGTCACGCTGACGCAGCGCACGAACATGCAGGGAACGAAAACGAAGCGCGTGACGATGATCTTTCGCATCAGCAGCGCGGCAACAACGCCGCAGAGCGGAGAAGGGCAATGATGACGGACGCCCTGAACCCCGCTTTCCGCATTCTTCCCGAGATCGTTCTGACGCTGGGCGGCATTCTGGTGATGCTGGCCGATGCCTTGCTGGCGAAGACGGCCAGCCGCAAACCGCTGGGCTGGCTGGCGGCTCTGGTTGCGCTCGGCGCCCTGGGCGCGAGCCTCTGGCAATATCGTCTGCCTGCGGGAACGGCGTACTCCGGCGTCGTCCAGACGGATGCGTTCAGTGCGTTCTTCCACGTGATGATCGCCGGCATCGTGCTGGCGACGCTGTTGATTGCACTCGATGCCGTAAGTCCGGAGACCGAGGCCCTGGGCGAGCTGTTTGCGCTGATCCTCTTCGGCGCCGTGGGCATGATGCTGATGTCGAGCGCGGTGGAACTGCTGCTGGTATTCGTGGCTTTGGAGATCTCGTCGATCTCGACCTACATCATGGCGGGGTTCCGGCGGAAGTCGGCGAAGAGCCCGGAGTCGGCGCTGAAATACTTTCTTCTTGGATCCTTCGCGACGGCGTTCTTCCTGTACGGCATCGCGCTGGTCTTCGGCGCGACGGGGACGACGCGAATCGGGGACATCGCCGGGGCGGTGGCCACGGCGGTCGGAGGCGGAACTTCGAGCCCGCTGCTCTTCGCGGGTCTGGCGATGATCATCATCGGACTGGGCTTCAAGGTCTCCGCCGCTCCCTTCCATGTGTGGACGCCGGACGTGTATGAAGGCGCGCCTTCGCCAGTAGTCGCGCTGATGTCGACCGGGCCGAAAGTCGCGGCCTTTGCCGTGCTGCTGCGCATCGCTTTCGGAGCCTTTCCGCTGCTGCGCGGGCACTGGGTTCCGGTGCTGTGGTGGATCGCTGCGGCGTCCATGACGGTCGGGAACCTGGGCGCACTGCGCCAGCGCAGCGTGAAGCGGCTGCTGGCGTACTCGTCGATTGCGCATGCGGGCTATCTCCTGGTGGCGTTCACGGCGTTCTCGGCGGAGGGCATTGCCGCGGCCAGCTTTTACGCGTTTGCCTACGCCACGATGAACGTGGGCATCTTCGCGGTGGTGAGTCATGCGGGAGGCTATGACGACCGCCTGACTCTGATCGACGACTACAAAGGCCTGGCGTGGCGCTCGCCGCTGCTGGGTGGGGCGATGGGATTCTTCCTGATTTCGCTCATCGGCATTCCGTTCACCGGCGGATTCTTCGGCAAGTTCTACGTGTTTACCTCGGCGCTGCATGCGGGCATGGTATGGCTGGCGATCATCGGTCTGGTGAACAGCGGCATTGCGTCGTTCTACTACCTGCGCGTGGCGACGGCGGTGTTTTCCCGTCCCAGCGAGTCGTCCCCGGTGCATGCGGTTCCACGGCCGAGCTTCGCTCTGTTATTCGCGCTGTTCCTCACCGTGGCTGCGACGCTGGTGATGGGCATCGCGCCGACCGGGATTCTCTCCGGGGCGCAGGCTGCGGCCGCAACCTATACTCCGGCGCAAAGCGGTGGCCCCCAGGCGGGGAAGTAGGGCTTCCCGCGTTTCTCATGCTCCAGACCTTCAATCCCATTCCCTCGCACCGCATCCGGCTAATTGTCTTCGATCTGGATGGCACGCTGATCGATTCGCGCCGCGATCTCACCCATTCCATCAACGCCATGCTCGAAGAGTTTGGCCGCCAGCCGTTGCCAGAGGAGATCATCGCGACCTACATCGGTGACGGCGCGGCCATGCTGGTGCGGAGAGCGCTGGGCGACCCTGACGACGAGCCCCTGGTAGAGCGGGCACTGGAGCACTTTCTGGCGCATTACAAAGTGCACAAGCTCGACTTCACGACCGTGTATCCGGGCGTGTTCGCTTCCCTCGATGCCATCCGGACCCATCCCGACGGAACGCCGCGCAAGCTGGGGATCCTGACGAACAAGCCCGTGCGCGCCTCCGTGGAGATATGCGAGGGACTCGGCCTGGCGCCCTACATGTTTCGCATCTACGGCGGCAACAGCTTTGCGACCAAGAAGCCCGAGCCGGAGGGGCTGAATGCGCTGATTCGCGAGGCAGGCGTCTCGCCTGGCGAGACCCTGATGATCGGGGACTCCAGTGTCGACATTTTGACGGCCCGGCGCGCCGGAACATGGGTCATTGGGTGCCGATTCGGGTTATCCTCGCATACAGTGGAATCCATTCCATCCGATTGTCTCGTCGACCACGCGGCGGAATGGGCGTGTGCGCTCGCGCAGGATAGCCACTAAAAATCACCGGAACCGGTGAGCGCACAGAGCAGGTAAATCTCTAACGAGGCCACAAGCGAAATGGTTCCAGCGCCCTGCCATAAAGACAGGTGCGCAAGATTTCATGTCTGTACGGAGTTCTGTCTTGAGGATGCCTGCCACTGTTCGTGTACACGCTTACTTTCTGCTTCTTTTCCTTGCCGGTCCTGTTTGCGTGACAGCTTTGGCCTGCCACACTACGACGACGCCCGTAGCTGCGCCGAGCCCGCTGCCGGCCTTTACCGGATCGGTGACGGACTCTTCGGGTGCGATTGTGCCGGGCGCCGAGGTGGAGTTGCTGGGCGCCGATGGATCGGTGGCGGCAAAGGCAACGGCCGATGCGACGGGCATGTTTCGTCTGCAGCCGCCGCATGCGGGCGCGTTCACCCTGAGCGTAAGCATGGCGGGCTTCCAGCCGGTGACAAAGACGGTGCAGGCGAGCACGGCGGTGACGCCGCCGCTGAGCATGATGCTGAGCGTGGCCAGTTCCGTGCAGCAGGTGACGGTGACGGCAGCCTCGAGCGTCGATCTCACCAGCGGCGAAGCCAACGGCGATACGGCGGTGATGACCGCCGACGACCTGAAGGATTTGCCGGTCTTCGACAACGATTATGTAACCGCGATGGGAGCTTTTCTCGATTCGGGGGATACGGCGACTGCGGGCGCCGGGCTGATGGTCGACGGGGTGGAGGCGAATCGCGCCATGGTCTCGCCCTCGGCGGTGCAGGAAGTCCACATCAATCAAGATCCGTACTCGGCGCAGTATTACCGGCCGGGGCGCGGGCAGATCGAGATCATCACGCGGCAGGCGCAGCAGGAATATCACGGCCAGTTCAACTTTCTCTTCCGCGATTCGTCGATGAACGCGCAGCAGGAGTTCTCGCCGAACAAGCCTTTCGAGCAGCGTCGCATTTACGAGGGCAACGTGACGGGGCCGATCCGGTTCATCCCGAAAAGCGCGTTCCTGTTTTCGTTCAATCGCGCGGAAGAAGATCTGGACGCAGTGGTAAATGCGACGGTGGCGCCGACGCCGGATGATCCGCTGGGTATCTTCAATGAAAACGTGCCGGCGCCAACCCGGGACACGGAATTCTCGATTCGGGTAGGGCATCAGTTCAGCGACACGAACAATGCGTATGTGATGTACGCATTCCAGGATTCAACAAACCAGAACGAGGGGGTCGGCAATCAGACACTGCCGGAAGCCGGCTACGATGCGCAGTATCGCGAAGACGATCTGACGCTGCACGACGATTACGCGGCCTCGGCGACGACTCTGAATCAGGCCTCGCTGGTTCTGGAGCGGACGGATAATCCGCTGACCGACGTGCAGGAAGGCCCGCAGGTGATCGTCAACGGCGATTACACGGGTGGCAGCGCGCAGAACGATCAGGAGAGCAGCGAATACAATCTGCGCGCCAACGACATGGTGACGTGGACGCACGGCATCAACCTGGTGAAGTGGGGCGTGAATCTGCCGCACTTCAGCCGCCGCGTCTTTGACGACAACACCGACGAGGACGGCACCTACAGCTATAGCCCGACTTACGCGGCCGACGGTACCGAGACGGAGACGGCGATCGAGGCCGAACAGGCGGGCGATCCGGCTGGTTACACCGTGAAGGAAGGACAGACGCGCTTTGTGTACCACCAGCAGGAAGCGGGCGCGTTCATTCAGGATCAGGTGAAGGTGGGATCGCGCCTTTCCATCACACCGGGCGTGCGCTACGACTGGCAGAACTTCCTGCCCGGCGACGTAAGGAACTTCTCGCCCCGCGCCTCCTTCGGGCTTGTGCTGAACAAAGAGCACGAGATGGTACTGCGCGGCGGGGGCGGCATCTACTACGACCGCATCGGATCCAGCCCTCTGCTCGATCTGGCGCGCTACCAGGAAGCGAAGCGGCGCAAGCTGCAGATATCCGCCAATCAGGAGCCGCTGTGCTACCCCATCACGGATTGCGTCGATGTGCCGGCTCTGCCGCCTTCGATCGTGCTGCGCGGACCCGGACTTCGCACTCCTTATCAGATCCAGGCGGGCCTTCTGATCGAGCGTAAGGTCGGCGAAAAAGGCAATTTGTCTGTCGGCGTCCGTATGAATCGCGGTATCGACGTATTTCGCTCCGTGGATCTGAACGCGCCGCTGGCGCCTTTGTATGCGGAGCGGCCGAACCCGAGCTATTCTCAGGTGCGCGAGATGCAGTCGGCGGGGACGCAGAAAGGCACCGCGCTCGATATCAACTATCGTGGCCGCTTCAACAGAAGATTCACCGGGTTCGCCTGGTACACGTGGAGTCACTACGGCAACAACACCAGCGGCATCTGGTGGTTTCCTGAGAATCAGCAGGATCCGAACGCTGAGTGGGGCCCGGCGGACTGGGATCAGCGGCAGCACTTCGGCTTGTACGCGGCGATCAACCCGCAGCACCTGCTCAACCTGGGCGTGGGTGTGTTCACGAACACCGGGCATCCCTGGACCGTGCTGACGGGTACCGATGCGTATGGCGACAACCTCTTCAACGCAAGGCCCGCAGGCGTGGCGCGCAACTCCGAGATTGGGCCGGGATACGCGGATATGGATCTGCGGTGGGGCTACGACTTTAAGCTCCATCCGAAGGAGATGGACCGCAGCCCGACCGTGGGTGTATCGGTCGCGTCGTTCGACGTTCTGAATCATCCCAACGGCTCCTACGTCGACACTGTCGAAGGCAGTCCGGATTTCGGCGAGGTGACGAGCGCCGATCCGCCGCGCAGAACGCAGTTAGGGATGAGGTTTAACTTCTAAGGTCAATGGGAAGCTCGAAGCAAGAAACCGCGGGCACAAAGCTTCAGGCGGAAGACCGGAGGCGAAAACTCTGCCGCCGATGTAACTTGGGCTTCCAGTAGCCGGCTTACAGTCTGACGCTTATTGTTGCCCCCTTGCGGAGGGCCGCTATCCGTGCAGGGTTGCCTCGCGGATCCGATCTTTCGTGGCGATCCTCAACACCTCCCCGTGCGCAGGGTTCGCATCCCAAGAAGCAAGGGTTGTGAATCCACACACGTGCGAGGAGACAACGATGAACAGAACAAAACCCACGATATGGCTGCTGGGGCTGGCACTCGCGGCTGCTCCGGGATTGACGGCCGTGGCCATGGCGCAGCAGGGGCCTCCCCCGCCCGGAGCATGGGCTCCGCAGGAACCGGAAGGCAACTGGTCGCAGGCCTGGCACAGCGGATTCCACGAGGGTGTGGAAGCGGCGCGGCATGATCGCGAAGCCGGGCGGCCGCCCGATCCGGACCATCATGAGCGGTTCCGTCATCCGGATGTGGCGCCAGATCAGCGGCACGATTTCCGCGAGGGATTCCGGCGTGGGTACCACGCCTTCATGGAGCACCACGGCGCGTAAGGCTGACGACCTCGCGAGCGATTGAACCGAAACCCGATGCAGCCAGAAGAAAGGCCGGCGAAGAGCCGGCCCTTTTCATCCTGCAAAGAAAACCGCGAAATCCTGGCATCTCGACGCGAGGGTGACGAGTCTACTTTTCTTGAGGAACACATGATCGCGAAACTTGCCGCAGGAGTTATGCTCGTGACGCTGGCAGGAGGGCTGGTATTCGCCCAGCAAGCCGCGCCGCAAACGAAGCCTCCCAATCCGTGGCAGCCGGAAGAGCCGCAGGGGCACTGGTCGCAGACCTGGCACGATGGATTTCGCGCCGGGGCGTCGGCCGCGAACCGCGACGCGCAGGATGAGGTTCCGCTCGATCTTGCACGGCATGAACTATATCGTCGGCCGGATTTGGCTCCGATGGCGAGCGAAGACTTTCGGGAAGGCTACGAAGCTGCCTTCAATCAGGTGCGGGAACACCTGGCGCAGATTCATAATCGATAGCAGGCTGAGCGCGGCACAGAGCACGCGGACTGGCGAAGCCAGCAGGATGCCGGGATGGCTGGGTCAGATCCTTCTTCCCTGCGAGGTGAGCTGTTCGACAAACGCCTGCTGCACGCGGCTGAACGAACGGCCGCGAAGCCGGGCGAGGGCGACGGTGCGCGACGCCTGCGGATCGGAAACGGGCACGTAGCGGCAGCCGGCGGCGCGATCGACGGCCATTTCCGGAACCAGCGTGACGCCGACACCGGCGGCGACCATGCCCAACAGACTGGAAAACTGACCGCTCTCAAAGGCAATCCGCGGATCGAGGCGGGCTCGAACGCACGCGTCGAGTGTGATGCCGCGAAAGCAGTGGCTGTCGCGTAACAGGACGAAGCGGTCGTCGCGTAACTCGCGCAGAGCCAACGAAGCTGCCGCAGCGCGAGGGTGCCCCGGCGGCAACGCGGCGCATAGGCGCTCGGTAAGCAGGGGGGTGATCTCGAAGTCGCGATGGCGCAGCGGCAACGAGAGCACGGCGCAATCAATCGCGAGAGCGCGCAGACTTTCCACGAGAACCGGGGTGGTTTCTTCCACGATGCGCAGCATCGCTTCGGGGTAGCGGCGCGTGAAGGCTGCAATTCGCTTCGGCATAAAGTATGGCGCGATAGTGGGGATCACGCCAACGGTCACCGTGCCGCGGGCATCGCGTCGGCGAATGTCGACTTCGCTCCGCGCCAGTTCTGTCTGGTGGAGCACCGCGCGCGCGTGGGGCAGAAAGGCGCGGCCGGCATCTGTGAGTCGAACGCTTCGGCCGAGGCGGTCAAAGAGGCGTGTACCCAGCTCGTCCTCGAGCCGCGAGATCTGCTGCGAGAGCGATGGCTGCGCGACATGGCAGTGCTCGGCGGCGCGGGTGAAGCTTCCGGTATCGGCAATAGCGCAGAGGTAACGGAGTTGGTTGAGTTCCATAGACTCCTCCTATGTTAAAGATCGGATTCAACTATTGGAACTATGGGCCAGGACGGTGATACCCTCATGTGTTCCAGACGAATTTGAGCTGTGTCGCGAGTCGTCGAGACTCTGCGACTGCAAATATCCAACCTGAAATGAGGGAGACATATGGCAGGCGAAGCAAAGTGCCCATTTCATCACACCGCGGGAGAAGGCACCTCTAACCGGGACTGGTGGCCGAACCAACTGAATCTGAGAATCCTGCACCAGCACACGCCCGTGTCCGATCCGATGGACAAGGAGTTTGATTACGCAGAGGCGTTCAGCAGCCTCGATCTGGCCGCGGTAAAAAAGGACCTGCTGGCGGTGATGACGGCCTCGCAGGCCTGGTGGCCGGCGGACTATGGCCACTACGGGCCGCTGTTCATCCGCATGGCGTGGCACAGCGCCGGCACCTACCGCACCGGTGACGGGCGCGGCGGCGCGGGCAGCGGCCAGCAGCGCTTCGCTCCGCTCAACAGCTGGCCCGACAACGTGAGCCTCGACAAGGCGCGCCGGCTGATCTGGCCGGTGAAGCAGAAGTATGGGAAGAACATCTCGTGGGCTGATTTGATCATCCTGGCCGGCAACGTGGCGCTGGAATCGATGGGTTTCAAGACGTTCGGATTTGGCGGCGGGCGCCTCGATGTATGGGAGCCGGACGAGGACGTTTATTGGGGCACGGAAAAGAAGTGGCTGGGCGGCGACTACCGCTACGCGAAGAGCCATCCGGGCGAGGGTACCCTGGTGGCCGATGCTGAAGAGCACGGCAAGGAGCACGACCGCACGAACGGAACGGGGCGCAACCTCGAGAATCCGCTGGCCGCGGTGCAGATGGGATTGATCTACGTGAATCCCGAAGGGCCGGAAGGCGTTCCCGATCCCATCGCCGCGGCCCACGATATTCGCACTACGTTTGCGCGCATGGCGATGAACGACGAGGAGACGGTTGCACTGATCGCAGGCGGACATACCTTCGGCAAAACGCATGGCGCGGCGGCTGCGAGCCATGTGGGCCCGGAACCGGAAGCGGCCGGCCTTGAAGAGCAGGGCCTGGGCTGGCGGAACAGCTTTGGCACCGGCGCGGGCCCCGATGCAATCACCAGCGGGCTGGAAGTGATCTGGACAACGACTCCGACGAAGTGGAGCAACAATTTCTTCCTGAACCTGTTCGGCTACGACTGGGAGCTGACGAAGAGCCCGGCGGGCGCGAACCAGTGGAAGCCGAAGGGCGATGCGGGCGCGGGTACGGTCCCTGATCCGTTCGACGAACGGAAGCAGCGGACGCCGATGATGCTGACGACGGATCTCTCGCTGCGGTTCGATCCGATCTACGAGAAGATTTCAAGGCGATTCCTCGAGCATCCTGACGAATTCGCTGATGCCTTTGCGCGAGCATGGTTCAAGCTGACTCACCGCGACATGGGCCCGAAGGCGCGTTATCTGGGGCCGGAGGTTCCGTCCGAGGAACTGATCTGGCAGGATCCGATTCCCGCTGTCGATCACCCGCTCGTTGACGAGAAGGACATCGCGGCGCTCAAGAGCAAAGTGCTGGGTTCAGGTCTGTCGGTGTCGCAACTGGTATCTACGGCATGGGCCGCGGCTTCGACATTCCGCGGATCCGACAAGCGCGGCGGCGCGAATGGCGCGCGTATCCGTCTGGCTCCGCAAAAGGACTGGGCGGTGAATGAGCCCGAGAAACTGGCGAAGGTGCTGAAGACGCTCGAAGGCATTCAGGGCGAGTTCAACGCAAATCAACGGGGCGGCAAGAAGATTTCGCTGGCCGATCTGATTGTGCTCGCCGGGTGCGCGGGCGTCGAACAGGCTGCAAAAAACGCCGGTGTCAACGTCACCGTTCCGTTCACGCCGGGGCGTACAGACGCGTTGGCGGAGCAGACCGACGCCGAGTCGTTCGAGGTGCTGGAGCCGATCGCCGATGGCTTCCGCAACTACCTCAAGGGCCGGTACACGGTCTCAGCCGAAACGCTGTTGGTAGATAAGGCACAACTGCTGACTCTATCCGCTCCGGAGATGACCGTTCTGGTGGGAGGCCTCCGGGTGCTGGGCGCGAACGTGGGCGGCGCGAAATACGGCGTCCTTACCTCGCGTCCCCAGGCGCTGACCAACGACTTCTTCGTGAATCTGCTCGACATGGGAATCGAGTGGAAGGCGGGGTCGAACGGTCAGCAGGTGTTCGAAGGTCACGATCGCAAAACGGGCAAAGGGAAGTGGAGCGCGACCCGCGTCGATCTGGTGTTCGGCTCCAACTCGCAGCTTCGTGCAATCAGTGAAGTCTACGGAAGTGCCGATGCCGGGGAGAAGTTCGTCCGCGACTTTGTCGCAGCATGGGACAAAGTAATGAATCTCGATCGCTTCGATCTTCACACACCTCAGAAGAAAGGCGTTGGGGCCGAAGAAGTGGTTGCGGCAAAATAGCCGGACAGCCGGCAAATCGAGATAGAGCCTGAACCCAAAATGCCCGCGCTCCGCAAGGGGTGCGGGCGTACCTGTAGCCCATAGCGGAAATACAGAGCTCTATCGTGGCCCGCAATTCATGACGGCTTGACGCTGGCTGCAGAGAAATTCGCTTTACAATCGCAATTAATTGATCACGCAGTCCCTTCACGCTCGGCCTGCTGTGGCGAAAGGATCGAGAGCTGGATTGGCGTTTCGAAGTAACTCGAATTACGTTAAACAGGTTGTGGAGCTGGAGAGCCGCGTCCCCAAAGGAGCTTTGCTTCCGCAGCGCATTACGGATGCGAAAGTCCGATTTTACCGTGCGGTGTATCGTGCTCAGCGCGGCCACGATCTTTCCGCTGATGCTGCGGTTCTTGACTTCGGATGCTCCTTTGGCTCAGTAGTCAACGCGTTTTGCTCGGCCGGGTACGACGCGAAAGGAATCGATATCCTCGAATACTGGGGCAAAGATCGACATCTCTGCGGCAGGACCCCTGTGACCTATTCACCGGAGGTGACGAGCCGGCTCTTCCTTGTCGATCCCGAAAACCTGAGGTTTCCCTTCGAAGATCGATCCATCGACATTATCGTCTCCGATCAGGTACTGGAGCATGTCTTCGATTTCGAGCCGATCTTTCGCGAACATGCCCGCGTTCTCAAGCCGAATGGATTGGCAGTTCACAGGTTCCCGCGGCGTTATGCATTGTGGGAAGTGCATACCGGCCTTCCGTTCGCTCCCATGAGCCGCTATCGGTGGTACCTCACGCTTTGGGCGCTGGCTGGACTCCGGAGTGAGCGACAGAAGGGATTCTCCTGGCAGAATGCCGTTCAGACCAATGAGACGATCTTCGGAACAACCAACTACGTCTCGAAACGTTACCTCCTTGATCTGGCACAGAAGACAGGCCTCGGCGGCCGATTCATCAACCATCTGCCGATCAGCGAATCCAGAATGGGCCGCCTTTACCGAAGCGCGAACCGGTTGGGCCTTTCGAGAATTGCTGGGCCGCTGCTGATGGCGGTGAACATGAACCATACATTGATCCTGGAATCCGCTGAGTACGCGGCGAATCGCTGATCGCTACTTCAGCCAGCATTCCGTATTTCGGTTCGCCTGCGAAGCCCGATGGGCTCACGCGGCGTCTCGAAAACTCTTTCGGAGCCGCAGGGTTCACCTTGCCGTATTGGCTTCGCCACACGGCATTCTGATAGGAAATGCCGCAAA
>DATJTG010000141.1:0-18168 GCA_035503555.1 Acidobacteriaceae bacterium
GAGTGCGCCCGATCGCCCAGCCGATGTACCTCATCCTGGATCGACCGCTCAATCGTCTCGAGCCCCGCCCGCTGTTCCGCCAGCGCCGGCCAGTTCTCTCCGTACCGATCCGCCGATTCCGCGATCTGCGACTTCGCCACAGCCTCCTGCCCGCGGAGCGATTGCAGCAGCGCAAACGAGTTCTGCGTGTTCGCCCCGGCCCCCGGATTCCCGCCCAGCCCCGAAATCATCTCCGGATCGCCGCTTTCCACTGCCCTCCAGATCGCCTCGCGTACCATGCGGTTCGACTGCGCCGTCCCCAGGGATGCATTCAACTCATCCAGCCGCTCCAGCACTACGTTGTGCGCATCGCTGTCGCCCAGCGCTCCCGTCTGCTGGTCCAGCGCAGCCGCGCGCGCATCCAGAGCCTCCGTCTGCTGCTTCAGTTCGGCGAGTTGCCCCTGCAGCCATCCGGCAGCCTGCGCCGCCTCTGAAGAGTGCGTCTGATAGCTGCAATCGGCCAGCGATGCCACCATCGCATTCACCACCGCCGCCGCCCTCACGGGATCGGGATCCGAGTAGCTGATCGCAATCAGCCGCGTCCCCGCCGCCGGCGCGATCTTCGCCCGCTTTGCGAAGATCTTGAGCGCGGCATACCGCCGATTCGGCGCGTCGCTCAGCGGCACCGCCAGCGGCTCCAGCGGTTTCCGCCAGAAATACACCCATCGCCCCACGGCTCTCACCCACGCGGCGTGCCCTGCCCGAGGCGCAAAGTAGTCCTGCGAATTCTCAAGCCCCGTCCGGCGAATCGCGTCCAGCGTGAGCGCGTCCGACTGCAGCACGCCGATCTCCGTCTGCAGCGTCAGGTTCTCCTCAAATGAGTCGCTCAGCGCCGCCGTTGGCCCATCCGCCGTCGTGCTATCGAGCCCGAATGTGCCGTGCGACTGCTTCTGCACTTCAATCGTCGCTGTGGCCCGATAGCGCGGTGTCGCGCTCACCCCATAAAGCAGCGCCAGCGCGCCGCACACGCCGGCCGACGCGGCAATCCATATCCGCCGCCGCGCCAGCACAACGAACAGATCGGCGAGCGTCCACTCCACCGGCGGCTCGGAATCCGCCCCCGCCTGCGGCCTCATCGCCGCGCCTCCTTCGGTTTCGCAGCTTCACGCATTGCGCAGCAGCACCACCGATCCGTCGAAGTCGAAGCTGAAATCCATCTCGCTCAGCCCGGCATGCAGCATGGTGTCGCGCAGCCGATGACGGTCGCGGGTGTGCAGCAGCAGGAATCCGCTCCCACCCGCACCCACCAGCTTCCCCCCTGTGGCTCCGCCCACCGAGCGCGCCAGATCGTAGAGCTGGTCGATGTGGCTCGTCGACATCCGGCAGCTCCGCGCGCGCTTGTGCATCCAGTGCTCGTGCATCAGCGGCCCAAACGCATCCACCTGTCCGCCCTCCAGCACTCCCCGAATCTCGCGCCCCAGCGCGCGCGCAAAATGCAGGCTGTCGATCATCGCAGCGTCATTCGCCTCTGACCGCGCCTTCTGCTCCTCCAGCAGCGTTGCGGCGCTGCGCGTGCTGCCGACAAAAAACAGCATCAGCGAGTCGCGCAGTTCGTGCAGCGACTCCTCGCTCATCTGCAGCGGCGTCACCTGCACGGCCCCATCCGGCAAATACTCCTGGCACAGAATCCCGCCGTAGGCCGCGATGTACTGGTCCTGCTTGCCCACGGGATTGCCCAGCCGATTCATCTCAATCTCAACCGCCTCCTGCGCCAGCACCTCCGCGCTCACCGGCGCGCGGCGCATCGCGTACAGCGCGTGCAGCAGCCCCACCAGAAATGTTCCCGATGACCCCAGTCCCGTGCCCGCCGGCACATCCGCCACACTCACCACCTCCAGCGGAGAAGGGGCGCCATGGAAGCGGATCGCCTCCCGCAGCAGCGGGTGATCGATCTCGTCGCACGATCCTGCATGCTCGGTCCGCGAATAGCGCAGCAGATACCCCGGCAGAAATCCCGCGTTCACGCTGATGTAGACGTATTTATTGATGGCCGCCGAAATCACAAACCCGCCGCCGTGGTCGCGATAGTACGAAGGCAGGTCCGTCCCGCCTCCGCCGATGGAGATGCGCAGCGGGGTGCGGGTCATAATCACTGCCCCACCTCCATCGGAGCTGCCTTCGGGGGAGGGCCGAAGCGTTCGTGTGATACCAGACAAGGCGTGGACGCAATGGCCTGCTCCGTGTCCCGCAGGCCGGCCAGCGAGCCGATCTCGTAGAACCGGCTCGCCACTTCGAATCCCGCCAGCAGCCCACGTCCTGCAAGGTCCGCCCAAACCTCGCTCAAATCGAAAGCCGCCTGCCGCCAGTCTGCGATCGCTTCCGCTTCCAGCGCTTCCAGACCGTAGTCGATGTGCTGCATCGCGGGGGAGGGCCGATTTTTCTCGTACCGCGCGATCGCGCCCGCGCGGAACTCCACGTTGCTCGCGCCCCAGTGATTCTCGTTGCGGAAGACGGTCATCTGCCCCGGCTTTCCCGATCTGCAAAACGCGCGCCACACCGGCATCACCGGCTCCATCAGCCAGCTGTCCCCATACATCACCAGGAATCGACGTCCCAGCAGCGGCAAGGCCCTCCGCAGCGCGCCTCCCGTTCCCAGCGGGCGCTCGCCGTCGCGGCTGTATTCAATCGCCAGGCCGAACCGGCTGCCATCGCCGGCAAAATCCTCAATCTGCCCGCCCATGTGGCCGACGCAGATCACCACTTCCCGCAATCCCTCCGCGTGCAGCCGCTGCAGCTGGTGCGCGAGAAACGGCTGCCCCGCCACCGGAACCAGCGATTTAGGCCTGGTCTCCGTGATCGGACGGAGCCGTGTGGCCAGCCCGCCGGCCAGCAGCGCCAGACGCGGCGGCCACCCGGAATCAGTGCTCGAGTACGCGCGCATCGGCCACCAGCTCCTGCAGCGAACGCCGCACCGCCTCACGGCTGTTCCATTTTGGGAACCAGCCGAGCGAGCGGATGCGCGACGAATCCAGGCGAATGACCGGCACATCGCCGCGCCAGCCCACCCGCCCCCCTGTGTATTCAAAGGCCGGCGTTGCCGGCAATCCCAATGCTTCGGCCGCGAACTCTGCGATCTCCGTCACCGTCACCGCATCGTTGGTCGCCACGTTGAAGACCGAAAAGGCCGCACAGCTGTTCTTCGCCGCGCACAGCACCGCATCCACCACATCGGTCACGTGGATATACGGCTTGCTCTGTCGCCCGTCTCCCAGAATCTTCAGCCGCTTTGGCCTTGCCTTCAGCCGCCGCACAAAGTCGTAGCCCACCCCATGCGTCTGCCGCGGCCCCACGACATTTCCAAAACGGAACGCGCACGCCTGTATTCCGAACATCGAGCAGTAGCTGGCAATGAGCGCCTCGCCGGCCAGTTTGCTCGCGCCGTACGTCGAAACCGGCCGCATCGGAGCGTAATCTTCCGCCACCACCGCATCGCCCGCATCGCCGTACACGCCGCTGCCCGAGGCGTAGATCAGGCGCCGGACGTTCGCCCGCCGCATCGCCTCCACCACGTTATGAGTCAGCAGCGTCCCGCGATAAAAGTCGACTTCGGGATTCTCCACCGCCGCCGCGATATCGGGATTCGACGCCAGATGGATCACCCAGTCGTGGCCTTCCATCGTGGCTGTCAGCGCATGGATATCGCTCGCATCCGCGCGGATGATCGTCAGGCGAGCATCGCCGTGGTGCTGCTCCAGATGCCACTCATGTCCCGACGAGAAGTTGTCGAATGCGGTGACGCGGCGGGTCAGCGACGAAGCCAGCAGCGCATCGGCAAAATGGCTGCCGATAAATCCCGCGCCTCCCACAATGAAATAGCTGCATTCGCGCAGCAGCATATGCGTTCCCTCGGCAGAAGTGAATCAATGTTCCCGAAAGGAGCGGAAAACGCGGCAGCGAGCGGCCCGTTTTGGGAACCAAAACGTCATCGTCGCGGCTACAGACTCGATTCGCAACACATTCCTTGATCCTTTCCATTACCTAAGTCAGGTTGATTACCAGTGTGTCTAACCGGAGTTCCTGAGGCGGAATGATACAAGCAGAGCCATTGCCGTAATTGGCCCATAACCCGATGGGATTGCTGGAAACTCTGGTGCCTGCCATGACTAACGCTATGCCTGATTCGCACTTAGCCGCTGCCGGCTCAGTCAGGCTAGTTACTGTTGGGATGCCTGTTTGCAACGGAATGCCCTGGCTGCCGGAGGCGATCGAGAGCCTCCTGCGGCAAACCACCGCCAATTTCGAGATCCTCGCCATCGTCGATGGAGGCTGCGACAGCAGTCTTGCATATCTGCGCGGACGCAGTGCGGCGCAAACCCACGGGCCCCGTCTCCGCGTGCTCGAGCAACCCAATGCCGGCGTCACCGCGACCCTGAATCGCCTCCTCGAAGAAACTCGGACCCCATGGCTCGTCCGCCAGGATGCCGACGACGTTTCCTATCCTCAAAGAATTGAGAAACTCCTCGGGACAATCCGCAGATATCCCGATGCCGGTCTTATTTATTCCCTCGCCGACTATCATCCCCGCGAACTTTGTGCCGGTACGTTCCGCTGTTCGCGGGGAACGCCCGAAGAACTGCGATCCATCGTCGAGCACGGCTATCTCCTCTCCATCTGCCATTCCACCGTCGCGCTGAATGTCGAGAAAGCCCGCGCGGTCGGCGGCTATCGTATGGATATCCACGCCGAGGACGCGGATCTCTGGTGGAGGATGGCGCGCAAGTTCGAGATTCGCTGCATTCCTGAAGCGCTCGTCGGCTTTCGCCAGAACGCGCTGAGCGTCAGCGCGCGCCATGGGGAGAAACAGCAGCTCGCCGGCCTTTACGTGCAGTATCTGCTGCTTTCGGAATTGTGGAATCTCTCCCCGCGGCCGCTCTCCGACGTTGCCGCCACCCTGCTCGGCTTTCTGCGGCCTGCGCAGCTGCGCGCCAAAGAGGCTCTCCGCCAAAGCAACATGCACCTCGGCGAGCGGCGTGTGATCCGCAGCCTCGGTTCGCTCGCGCGCGCAGCCTGGGCCTCCCCGCGCTACGTCGCCGGCCGCATCGCCGATGAGTTCCGTCATACCGCGATTGCCAATGGAGTCGCGCCCAGCCTTTTTATCGAGAGGAAGGAAGCCCTGTGGTCTTAGTCCAAACCGAAGAGCCAGTTCAGCCGACGGTTTCTCCGTCGGCGCACATTTTTCCCCGGCCGCCGCGCTTCCTGCTCGGCAGGGCGCCCGTCGATCGCATTTCCATGGATTACGCCGCGCTGCTTGTCACCGAAGCGCTTCTCCATCGCAGCGAGTTGCCGCCTCTCACCATCGTCGGGCCCAATGCGCATCTGGTGAACATCGCTCAGCGCAACCGCCGCTTTGCCGAAGCCATGCAGGCCGCCGATCTCGCCGTCCCCGACGGCATTTCCGTGGTTGTGGCGTCGCGCCTGCTCGGCCTGCCGATTCCCGAGCGCGTCACCGGCGGCGATCTCATGGAGCGCCTCTGCGCCGAGTCCGCCCTTTACGGTTTCCGGGTGTTCCTGCTCGGCGGATTGCCCGGCGCGGCCATCATGGCCGCCCATACCCTTCGCCTGCGCTATCCACGCCTGAAGATCTGCGGCACCTGTTGTCCGCCTCTGGGCTTTGAGGACGATCCCGCTGAGACGGAGCGAATTCGCCGCATGGTCAATCTCTACGAGCCCGATTTGCTCTGTGTCGCCTTCGGCGCGCCCAAACAGGAAATCTGGATGCAGGAGAATCGCGACAAGCTCCGCGTCGGCGCCATTCTCCCCGTAGGCGCGGCCTTCGATACGCTCTCCGGCCTGCGTCACCGCGCGCCGATGTTCCTCCAGCGCATCGGCCTCGAATGGCTCTTCCGCCTGGCCATGGAACCCCGCCGTCTGGGCCGTCGCTACCTTGTCGGCAATGTGCAGTTCATCGCCCTGGTGCTCCGTCAGTGGCTGCGCGAAAAGTTCAGCCCCGCGCCGGGCTCCGCGGTCGATTCCGCCGCCATGGCCGAGAATCCGCTTTCTGCGGCGAACGGAGACTAGTCATGGTCCGCAACCTCGAGAACCTCCGCGTCCGCCTGTTCAGCGACGGCGCCGACCTGGCCGGCATTCTGGAAATGTACGCCAAGCCCTGGATTCGCGGCTTCACCACCAATCTCACCCTCATGCGCAAGGCCGGCATCGGCGATTACGAATCATTCGCTCACGCGGTGCTGCAGGCCGTCCCCGATCTCCCTATCTCTTTCGAAGTCTTTGCCGACGACGAGGCCGGGATGGAGCGCCAGGCTCTCGCCATCGCCACCTGGGGCGCCAACGTCAATGTCAAGATTCCGGTGACGAATCGCGCCGGCATTTTCCTCGGTCCGCTCATCCGCAGGCTCAGCGCAGCCGGCGTCGCGCTCAATGTCACCGCGATCCTGACCCTCGAGCAGGTCGCCTGGGTCGCCGAGTCTCTCGCCCCCGACGCACCGGCGATTATCTCGGTTTTTGCCGGCCGCATCGCCGACACCGGCATCGATCCCGTTCCTCTCATGGCCGAGGCCAAGCGTATCCTCCGCGTGCTGCCCGACGTGCAACTCCTGTGGGCGAGTCCGCGCGAGCTGCTCAACATCTTTCAGGCCAACGATGCCGGATGCGACATCATCACCGTGCCGCCCGATATCCTGCGCAAGCTAGATCTCGTCGGCAAAGATCTCGCTGCCTACTCCCGCGAGACTGTCGAGATGTTCCACCGCGACGCCCAGGCCGCCGCCTTCCGGATCGATACCGCCTTAATGACCCCGCGCGGCCCCCGGTCGGTGCGTGAGGATGATCTCCGCTGCTTCGGAGAGTTGCCACACCATGTAGTCGGCCGCGGGCGCGGCGCTGCGTTCAGCGGTGAAGGAGCCTGAGTTCACGCGGATGGTGCGTACTCCCGCGGCTCGTCCGCACTGCGTATCCGTCGGCTGATCGCCGATCATCCAGCTATCCCTGAGCGAGTAGCCGAAGTCGTCCCGCGCGCGCAGCAGAAACCACGGCGACGGCTTCCGGCACACGCAGAGTCCCGAATACCCCGCCACCACGCCCTGGGGATGGTGCAGGCAGTACGAGAAGCGCGCGAACTGAACGCCCGCCGCGATCAGTTCCGATTCCAGCCTGCAATGAACCGCTCCCAGCGCATCGAGCGTCGATTTCCCCAGCGCAAAATTCGGCTGATTCGAAACCAGCACCAGGGGATACCCTGCCCGCTGCAGCCGCATCAACGCCGGTATCGCCCCGTCGATCAGCCGCAGATCCTCCGGCTGCAGCGGCGACTCCATCCTCCCTGTCGCCGGATTCAGCACCAGCTCGTTGAGCACGCCGTCCCGGTCCAGAAAAATCGCCGCACGGTTCAGATCGCCGATTCCCATTTCATCTCATGCGCGCGCAGCAGTGGATGCGAGACGATCAGGTGCCAGACGATGGCCTGAAACTCTTCCGTGTGTGGTGTGACCGTGGCCGGGTCCATGGTCGGAATCACCAGGCACGCGTCGGCCACTTGCGCCGTATAGCCGCCATCGCGCCCCACCACGCCGAGGATCTTCGCCCCCACCGCGCGCGCCAGATCGAGGCTCGCCACCAGATTCATGCTGATCCGCCGCCTGGCGTTGCCGCCGCCGACCGAGAAGACAAACACCGCATCCCGCCCGCTGAGATGACTGCCCAGCAGCCAGCTCGCATAGCAGTTCTCCCAGCCATCATCGTTGATGCGCGCCGTCAGCTCTGACACGTTGTCCGTCGGCGTGTAGCATTCGATTCCCGCAATCTTGCGAAAATCGTTCACCGCATGGCTCGCATGGCCGGCACCCCCGCCTACCCCCAGAAAAAATACCCGCCCGCCCCGCTCGCGCGTTGCCACCAGCAGCGCGATCATCCGATCGATCGCCGCGGCATCCAGCTGAGTCGCGAGCATCCCTACCTCCACCAGATAGGCGCGCGTGTAGTCAAAGGCGGATTGGTCGGCAAAGCCCACGCTGATTTCCTCAAAATGAAGTCTTGCGAAGCGGCCAGCGCGCCGGTCCGCGCGAATACGTCAGCGCCAGGCCGTCCGCGCCTTCTCCGGCATGGCTCCGCGAACGCAGCGCGTCGCGCAGTTCCTTGCGCAGCCGCTCCGGCACCACCCCGAACAGGAAAAAGTGTGCCGACGATCGCAGTTGCGGGCGGCCTTCAAACAAAAACGCCCGCAGGATGCTCAGCCGCCCCAGCGGGCCGGCATGACCCATCCGCGCGCGCCACACGCATTGCACCGCGACGAACGACGAGAAGGCCCGCCCCGAAATCAGCCGCCGCATCCCGCGAATCCACTCCAGCGAGAAGCGCCAGTCGGCCGAGCGGCTTACCGTCGCGCGCTGGTCTTCCACCCGCCACACCGTCAGCGGCTTCGCCACCATCCGCACTTCCACGCCTTCGTAAGCGGTCACCCGCAGGATCCAGTCCCAGTCCTGATGCATGCGCAATCCGGGGCGGAACGGCACCGCCAGCAGCAGCTCCCGCGAAGCCAGCAGCGTCGACGTCTGCATCAGCCCCCCGGAATCGGTCAGCCCTTCGCGGCAAAACAGATAATCGCCCACGGGCTGCGAACCTTCATACACCCGCGGCGGCAGCACCCGGCTCGAGCGCGGCGAGCGCGCAATCACCCGGCTCGTCGCCACCGGAAACCACGCCCGCGACGTGCGCACCGCGCGCATCTGCAGATCGATCTTGTCAGGCATCCACTCGTCGTCGTCGTCGAGAAACGCGATCCACTCGCCTCGTGCCGCGCGCACGCCGGCGTTGCGGGCCGCGCACCCCCCCGCGGCTTCCGGCAGTGTCACGCTGCGCACCCGAGGATCGGCCACCGACGCCAGATACGCTTCCGCCGCCGCATCCGGTCCATCGAGCACCACGATCACTTCCAGAAAGGCCCAGGTCTGACGCAGGACGCTGCGCACCGCGCAGGCCAGCAGCTTCGGCCGCCCGCGCGTGGGGATCACGGCGGAAACCAGGGTACGGTCGGCGGAGGTCGTGGAATCCGGCATGGTTCTGCGTTCCGAAGGGGCCCTGCTGGTTTCAGCATAGGGCCGCTTCCGGGCGCCAGCCAGATCACTACCGGTAGATTGCTGGACAAAGGTAATGCGCCGCGATTCCGGAAGGGAAACGCCAAAGGCGCTTCACCCATTCCAGGAATCCGTCGCAGCCGTTGGCGAACCGTCTCTCGCTAAAAGCCTCTCGCGAACCGTCTTTGGCTACCAGCTTTTCGCTACCAGTCTTTCGCTAAAAGTTCTTCGCTAACAGCTTTTCGCTAGCCGTCTCTCGCTAACAGTCTTTCGCTACCAGCTTTTCGCCGCTCTACCGATTCATATTGTCCAGCACCGAGCCGACAATCCCGCCCAGCACCCCGGCCTGCGTCTCGCGCCGCCCTTCAGACGGCATGTATTGCTGCAGCATGTGCGCCAGCTTCGAGATCGGCAGCGTCTGCAGCCAGATCCGCCCCGGCCCCGTGAGCTGTGCCAGAAACAACCCATCGCCGCCGAAGATCAGATTCTTGATGCCGCGCACCATGGTGATCTGAAACGACACGCTGCCCGTGAACGCGCCCACGTGGCCCGGATGCACCAGCAGCGTCTCTCCCGGCTGCAGGTCCCGCATCACCAGCTCGCCCGAAAGCTCCAGCCACGCCGTGCCCTGGCCCGAGACCTTCTGCAGCAGAAAGCCGTCGCCGCCGAAGATGCCCGCCCCCAGCGACTGCTGGAAGCCCACGCTCAGCTGGATCCCGTCCGTTGCGCACAGGAATCCGTGGCGATGGATCATGTACTCGTAGCCGGGCGACACCTCCACCGGCACGATATGGCCGGGAACCCGGGTCGCAAAGGCCAGTTCGCCCTGCCCGCCCATCGCGCGGTACTCGGTCATGAACAGGCTCCCGCCCCCGGCGATCCGCTTGATGGCGCCGAAGAATCCGCCCCCGCCGGCGAACTGGGTATGAGTCGTCATCTGCACGTTCGGGGACATCCAGCTCAGCTCGCCCGCTTCCGAGATGATGGCGTCGTTGTGCTCGAGCAGAAACTCGAGCACAGGCATTGTGGTTCCGGTGATGCGATTCTGCATGGAAAACACTGTACAGTCCCGGCGCGTGAAAAATCTGGAAATTTCGGCGATCCCTCCGCCGGGCAACAGGCCGCTTCGCCCTGACGGACTGCATCCCACTGCAAGTGATCCGGCCGTGCTTCCTTGTTGTCGACAAGCAATATCCAGGCACCATCTCCGCCCGCAAGCTGGTGATTGAAACCGCGATGCTCAACGTCCTGACTGCCTACAGCGCCGAGGAGGGCATCGAAATGCTCCATCGCTTTCCCGACGTCAACGGCGCGGTCATCGACACCGAAACGCACGGCATGACCTGTCAGGATCTGATCGCCGGCCTGCGCGCCCTGCGTCCGGAGCTTCCCATCATCACGGTTTCGCCCACCGGCAACGATCCCTGCGGCGGCGAAACGGTTCACGTCTCGTCCTACGATCCGCAGGACCTGCTCGAACAACTCCAGTTCATCTGCCCAAAAGAATCGCGGCGGAAGATGGAAGAGAGCAGCGATCCGCCTGCGTAAGGCAGCGGGCAGGGAACAGGTGCGCAGTCTCCACCGGTTGTTCTGATCGAGATCGCAGGCCACAGGGATCAGAGAACAGAACGGAGAATCCATAGAAATGTCCCAGTTCCCGGACCATGCGCTGCTGGCCCCGCTGCCGGCCAAACGCTAAGCGCTAAGGGCTGCTGTTCGCCCCTTTCGCCTTCCCTTCATTTCTTGTCAAGAGCCAGGTCCAGGAACCGAAGTAATGCCCATTGCAAGCACATGACTTCCACGCCAAAACACCCCAACAAATTTGGCGTGGTTAGACCCTTGTCTTGATATTCTGAAAATAGAGAGTAAGAAAAAAGAAAGGCCGCCATCGGGCGGCCTTTTTCCTTGCAAGGTGACCCATGCCGACCGTCGATTCTCCCGCGCCCCTCGCCTCCCGCCTTCCGGCTGGAGCCCCTGGTCCGCAGGTTTGCGCTGGCACCGCTTCAAGGTCGCCGGTGATCACCTCAAGGCCCTCAGCTCCGCGGTTCACGGCCCTCAGGTGTTCATCCAGGGCCGCTTCGCATCTGCCCTGTTGCCAGTCAGATGCGCGGCCTCGCAACCCTCAGTTGATCACCGAGGGCCGCAAAGTGATCATCGAGGGCCGCAAGCCCCAACTGATACGCACGACAGCACTTCTTCGGCCTTCGATTCCGGCCCTCGTCGCTAAGATCCAGGTTTTCTATCAACCCTTCCAACCAACAAAAATTTCCTATCGGAAAGCCCCCGCCATAGGCCCATTGCGAGGGTGCCCCGTTCAAGCCCGGTTTTGGCTTGGGCGGAAAGTGGGAAGTGTGCCAGACCCCTGATTTCTGATCGCCGTTCCCATCGGCTTTCCGCGAGGTTAAGGCGCGATTTCCGCGGCCTCTGTCTGTTGGGGAGCGCGCTGCACCGCGCGACGGATCCACACGACAGGAAACGCCGCGAACAGCATCGTCCACAGGGCCATCCCCCCGACGATCATGTAGCCGTCTGCTCGGTCGGGTGGAGTGAAGGCGAAGAAGAGACCGACCGTGAGCACAAGAAAGCCCGCGCAAAAAATGCTGCCGATCAGCAGCGTCCACCATCGAGGACGGCGCCATCCGAACAACGCGTCGAGCCCACGCCCGGCAAACCACCACGCCGGAAGGCAGAAAAAGGGAAGAGAAATCGATCGCCAGAATGTGCCCGGCAGCGATTTTGGATGCCATTCAGAAGGCCACGTCGTGAAGGCTGATATGGGCATCACCAGAAAGACCCCAGGCGCGTTCAGCCCGGAAATGAGCTGCGATTCACCCATGCCCAACCCTTCGAAGATGAAAAAGAACAATCGCTTTCGCGGAACCACCGCCTCGAATACTCCGAAACGGAGATGCACCGGGTCGGCGGTTCCCGCGGCTCTTCGAAGCTCGATGTAGCGCAGGGTTGCCGGCGTGGGCAGCAGGACCGCCCACAAAACCAGATCGATCATCGGCAGCAGAATCGCAAATCGAATGGGAGGCGCAGGCACGGTCCAACCATAGCGCATGACCGTGGCGACGAGATTGGCGATTTTGCGCCGCAGGCGGCCTGATCCCGGCGGCCCGCGGCCAGTGGCCAGTAGCAGGCGCCCCGAGGCCTCCGTCCGCCCGCGCGGCCAGCACCGCATGTGCCTGGGCGCTAATCGCCGCGGAAACGATGGATGAGCCGCCGATCGCGTTTCGAGGGGCGACCCGTCGGAGCGGGCGTGAAGGCGAGTCCCGCCTTGCGCTCGGCGGCTGCGCGGGCGCGGGCCGACTGGCTCTCCTCGGTCTCGCGATAGAGCGCCTGGGCTACCGCCGCCGGTCCGCGGACCTCGCTCAGTCCAAGAACCTCTATCTCGAAGAGTCCACCCTCGGTCTGGATCGAGAGCCGGTCGCCGACGCGGACCTCGCGCGCCGCCCGCAGGGGCTGTCCCGCGGCGTGAACGCGATTCAGATCGCAGGCTTTGCCGGCGAGCGTGCGCGTCTTGAAGAAACGCGCCGCCCAAAGCCACTTATCGAGGCGCATGAAAGCAGGGTACAGCGTGCGGGATGCTGGATGCAGGCAACAGAGATCAGTGGTCAGTGACAGCGTGGATCAATGGCGGGTGAAGCGCATCCAGAGGGCGTCCATCGATCTAGAGAACGCTCGGTAAAGAAAAAATAGGGCCGCGCCCACAATTGGAATTGCTATGCAGAGAAAAATGTCGAGACTTGCGGGCGACGGCATTTTGCGATTGTCGTATACGACAGCGGCGACAAAGAGTGCATACCAGGTGATCAGCAACAGCGATTGATCGCGCCCCGGCAGAGCCCGCCAGTGTTCCCGCGTGGCGCGCGCGCACCCGAGGCCGACGATTCCGCTGACGAGGCAGATGACGCCCAGGTCTGATTCCACGGAGGACCCGAGGAGGTCGATCGCGAAATCGAGAAGTACAACGACGCCCAACGTGATCCACAGGATGCGCCGCGACGATGCCATGGTCGGGATTCTACAACCCGCCGCACCTTCACTTCGTGCCAGCGCGGTTTCCGCTTCTTCTCCTCGGCCTGCTCGCTCACGGGTTGCCCGGTTGACCCCAACCTGATCCCCCAAAGGTGGTACGACGCCTACTCTACCCGCTCCACCATGACAAGGGCGGCGGATACATGTTTTCCGGGGGAGGAATCAACGCGGATAACACTACCCATTGTGCATTGGCGGTCGTCAAGACCCAATCGGTGAGCTTTTAGCCCTGGTCTCAGGGCTAAGTCCCGATGCACCAGAGAATTCATCGGACGCACACAGATTTTCCACTTGGAAAGGAGCATCCAGTCAGTTACAGTGAAGTGGTCCGAAGTGGTCAAAATTGGACTGAAACACTAAACCCGGACCTCCTCAGCGCTCAAGGTAGCACGAAATGGAACCAACGCTGCGGAACGATTTAAACCGGGGACCCACTTTGGTGACGGGACGAACAAGATGTTTCGCGGCAACCACATAACCCGGGTCGATGAGAAGGGCCGGCTCAAGCTTCCTGCCGAATTCAAGCGGCAGATCGAAGAGGAGTATGGGGGGAACTTCTACATCACCAGCCGGGATGGCAAGGTGGCCGAGGTGCACCCCATGCGGGAGTGGGAGAAATACGAAGAGAAGCTGGCGCAGATGCCCAGTTCTCATCCCGCGAAGAAGAAGCTGCTGAAACGGCTGAACTTTTACGGCCAGACCGCAGAGATGGATGGACAGGGCCGGGTTTTGCTGCCGCAGATTTTGCGGGAGAAGGCGAAGCTGGTGGCCGAGGTGGTGGTGCACGGCAGCGAGTGGCACCTGGAAGTTTCGAATCGCGAGGATTACGAGCGCGAGATGGCCGAGGGTCCGATGACTCAGGACGACGAAATGGAACTCTCGAAGTTTGGTTTGTAGCAGGCAAAGACCCCCCAGGGGGAGCACATGACCGAAAGAGTTCGACATGTGCCGGTTCTTTTACAACTTGCGATCCGAATGTTGAATGTGCGCCGTGGCACGACGGTGATCGATGCCACGCTCGGGTTGGCGGGGCATGCGAGCGAGATCGCCCGCAGGCTGGGGCCGCAGGGAACGCTGATCGGCTTCGATCGCGATCCTCAGGCGCTGGCGCTGGCGACGCAAAAGCTCGATGCGCTGCGCGACGAGCTGGGCGGCGAGATGCCGCAGGTGATCCTGCACGATGTCGAGTTCTCCGCGATGCGGGAACGGCTCGCCGGGCGAAAGGTCGATGGGCTGCTCGCGGATTTTGGCGTGAGCTCGCTGCAGTTCGACGAAGCGCACAGAGGCTTTAGTTTTCAGGCGGACGCCACTCTCGATATGCGGATGAATCCGCGCGTCGGGGCGACCGCCGAACAAGTGGTAAACCAGGCCGGCGAAAAAGAGCTCGCCGATCTGATTTACGAATTCGGAGAGGAAAGGAGGTCGCGGAGAATCGCCAGAGCCATTGTCCGGTCGCGACCCGTAACGACGACGGCGCAGTTAGCCCGAATCGTTGCAGGCGCGGCCGGAACGATGAAAGGCGAGAGGATTCATCCCGCGACGCGGACCTTTCAGGCTCTCCGAATTTACGTGAACGCCGAGTTGAGCGAGATCGAAGCGCTGCTCGCAGCGGCGCCGGAGGTTCTCAGGCCGGGCGGAAGGCTGGTCGCGATCAGCTTCCACTCCCTCGAAGACCGGCGCGTGAAAGATGCGCTGCGCGAAGGCGCGCGGCAGGAAGTTTGGGAAGTGCTGACGCGGAAGCCGTTGACGGCGGAAGCGGAAGAAACGGATCGCAATCCGCGGGCTCGCAGCGCGAAGCTGCGGGCAGCGGAGAGGAAAGGCAGCAGTTAGCAGTCGGCATTGAGCGGAATTTGGCGCGCGAAACGAATCGCGCTGACCGCCAATAGCCAGCCGCTAACGGCACAAAGGATCGGGCCGGGGCCGTCCCACCGTACTACGGCGAAAGTAATTGCAAGGACGACCCGCAAGACCATCCCTCCTCATTCAGCGGCTCTGGCCCGGTCGCTTGGAGGGGGAAGAAAAAGTTTCTGGTTGTTAGTTGCTCGTTGTGAGTGCAGTAAGCCCGGAACATTGAGGCGAAGGCAAGATCGAAGCGAACGCAGAAGAACTAGGAATCAGAAACCAGCAACCAGGAACTGGAGTTTCGAAATGGCGACACAGGCGATAGCGCAGACGATGACGGGAATGCGGCGCGGAACCGAGTGGGTGGCCGAGCATAACGCGCTGCTGATGGCGGCACAGCGCCGCGTCCGCCGCGGTCCGACGCCTGAGGCGCTCTTCACCAAGCGCATTGACAACTCGCGCCTCGTGAAGGCGGCCGATCCGGCGCGCGGCCGCGAGATGCGCAGTTTTGCCTGCGCCATGGCATTCCTGCTGTCGCTGGCCCTGATCTACGGATGGCAGCATTTCACCTCCATCGAATACGGATATCGGCTGGAGTCGCAGAAGCAGCAGGTGCAGCAGCTCGAAGAACAGAATCGCGAGCTTCGCCTGAGCGCGGCCACCCTCGCCGATCCTGCGAGGATCGACTCGATGGCCCGCAACATGGGATTGGTCGCGCCGCATCCGGGTCAGGTGGTGCATCCCAATGCCGCGGTCGACGGCAGTTCCGCGGTCATGGCGGAAGCCACGGCCCCGACGGCGGTCACCGCGATCCGCTAACTCTTGTCTGGGAGGAGAAGTTTCAGTGAGCCGCATGGCATCCTCTCCGGACTCAACTCCGCCCCGCGCAACCTCGCGGGGTGGAGAGCTTTTCAGCCCTCCCCACTACAACCCTGAACGCAATTCCGCCAAAAATCTCGTAACGCCGATGCGGCGCCTGCGGATTATGGCGGTGCTCGCGATCTTCTTCGGATGGGCCGTGCTGATCACCGGCCGCCTGGTATGGCTCCAGGTGATCAACCACGCCGACTGGGCCGACAAGGCGCAGCGGCAGGAGGAGCGCACCTTCCTCGTGGCTCCGCGGCGCGGCATTTTGTACGACCGCGACTTGCGCGAGCTGGCGATGACCGTCACGGCGGACTCGGTCTATGCCGTTCCCTCGGAACTGGAGTCCGACGCTGAGAAAGAGCAGACCGCGGAAGCGCTGGCCAGAGTCGTCCACACCGATCCTGAGGACCGCTTTACTTCCGAGCAGCAGATTCTGGCGCGGCTGCGCGATTCGCGGCGTTTTGCGTGGGTCGCGCGCAAGCAGTCGCCCGCGGTGATTGCGGCGGTAAAGGCGCTGCACCTCAAGGGCGTTTATCTCCAGAGCGAATTCAAGCGGTTCTATCCCGATCAGGATCTGGGCGCACAGGTCCTGGGCTACGTGGGCATGGACGATGACGGCCTGGCCGGCGTGGAGCAGGAAGAGGAGAAAGAACTGCACGGAACCCCGGGGCATATGCTGACCGCCGTCGATGCGCGCCGCAAGGTGCTCGCCAGCCAGGAGCGCGATCCGCAGCCCGGCGAGAACCTGGTGCTGACGGTCGACGCGGAAATCCAGTACATGGCCGAGCAGGCGCTCGAGCGCAACATGGAGCGGACGGGGGCCGCCAACGGCACCGTGGTCGTGCAGGATCCGCACACCGGGCAGATTCTGGCGCTTGCAATCCGTCCGACGTTCGACCCCAACGACTTTCGCCACACCGATCCGTCGTTGCTGCGCGATCACGCGGTGAGCGATGTCTACGAGCCGGGTTCGACCTTCAAGCTGGTCACGTATTCGGCCGCCATCGATCAGGGACTGGCCACGCCCGACAGCATTGTGGATTGCCTCGGCGGCGCGATTGTCGTCGCGGGCCGAACCGTGCACGACGCGCCCGGCGAGCACATGGGCAAGGTCACGGTGACCAAAGCCCTCGAGGAGTCGAGCGACGTAGGCGCCATCCAGATGGGCCTGCGCATGGGAAAAGACAATTTCTACAAGTACATTCACGCCTACGGATTCGGCCAAAAGTCGGGCATCGAATTGCCGGGCGAGACGCGCGGCCTGGTGAAGCCGCCGAACCGCTGGCAGCCGACGACGATCGGCTCCATTCCGATGGGCCAGGAAATTGCCGTGACGCCGATCCAGCTGGCGGCGATGGTATCGACGATCGCCAACGGCGGGACCTATCTGCCGCCGCACATCGTGCTTGAGGAGACGGCGGACACCAAGGCGAGCGGGACGCTGAAGCCGGCGGCGTTTCATCCGGAAGATGAGTTGCCGGCACAGTTGCCCGCAGGCTCGCATCGCGTGATCTCGGAGATGACCGCGGCCGAAATGCGCCAGATGATGGAGGGCGTGGTCCTCTTCGGCACCGGCAAGAGCGCGCAGCTCAACGGCTACAGCGCAGCCGGCAAGACCGGGACCGCGCAAAAGATCGATCCCAGGACGCACACGTATTCGAAAACGAAGTATGTGGCGTCATTCGCGGGCTTCGCGCCGGTCAACAATCCCGCCGTGACGATTGTGGTGGTGATGGATTCTCCCTCGAAAGGCTCGCACTACGGAGCCGAGGCCAGCGCGCCGCTCTTTCATGATCTGGCGCAGCAGATCCTCGAATATCTCGGCGTGCCGCACGATCAGGATCTGAAGCCGGAGAAGATGATCGCGGGGAACCAGAAGCCGGTGGAGGAAGCTCCGCCGCAGGAGGAGCAGCCGGCGGATCTGGAATCGCTGTTCGCCGAGGCGAATCACCTGCCGGCGGACGATCCGCTGAGCAGCAGCGCTCAGGCCGCGAGCGCGGTCGCGTCGCCAACGCAGCAAAATCAGGTGTCCGACGCGAGCGAAGTGGCGACAGCCGCGCCGGGACCGCAGAACAAGGATGCTGCTGCAAGCGCGCCCCGTGCGCCCGTTGCAGCGGATCCGCCGGTTGTGCAGGCTCATGTGATGCCCGCGGCCATGGCCGAACCGGTGCGGAGCGGATCGGTGCATGTGGCCAACGAGCGCGTGGCGGTGCCGTCGTTCCTCGGCAAATCGCTGCGCGACGTGGTGGTGCAGGCCAGCGGCGCCAGCCTGGGCGTTCAGGTGGTGGGCGCGGGGCTCGCGCGCGATCAGGTGCCGGCGGCGGGGACCATGGTTCCCGTGGGCACGGAG
>DATJTG010000142.1:0-6615 GCA_035503555.1 Acidobacteriaceae bacterium
ACTCACCCTCGAAATCGTCGTCTTTCCCGAGGACGCCGAAGCCGTGATCGCGGCGTTGAATTCCGCCATCGACCGGATTGAGGAGACGCGCCCCGTGTTCGGCGGTGAGATCGAGACAGCGCCCATCGAGCACAGCGGTACACGCCGGAAATCGGCCCTCAGGCATGCTGTCGATGCTGGAAAAACGGCCGCCTCCGCGGTCAGTTCGGCGGCTCAAAAGGTCGCGGGAGCCTACAAGAAAGTCATCTGACCTTGCCGCCTTCAGCTCATCCAAAAGAGGCCGATCGCTCTGCCGGCCTCCAGGAGTTGGTTGAAAGAGGTTTCTGCTGCGCGGCGCCTTGTGGTTCTGGATCGTCTCATGGCCATGCGCGGAGACGAGCGGAATGCATCTGCAGCTCCATAAGATCGCTCACTGGCATCGCTTCCTTCCGCGAGTTCAACGCATTCCCCGCGCCTATGGCCATGGGGAGCGCCTCGATCATGCCTGGGTTCCATCGGATGGCCAGTTAGCGGGGCACTCACAGACGAGTCGTAGCTGGGTTGTCGGGCGGCTCGGAACTTACGACCACACCGTGCGCGCTCACCCGCCCCCCATCGTCGCGCCGCAGCCCTTCACCGACTAATCTTCGCCCGGATCGCGTCCAGATCGAAAATTCCCGGCGGTAGTTCCTGGTTATACCAGGCTTTGAAGACGTACCGCTCCACCGTCACGTCGTTGTTGTGCAGGCGCGTGATCGAGAACGGCGTGGGCAGCCCGTCGACCATGTGGTAGTCGTCGTACTCCTCGTCTTCCTGGTTCTTGTCGTGATAGACGGGATCGCGCCAGTAGAACGTGCGCCGCAGCGGCAGGTGGGTCTCGGCGTCCATCAGGATCGTGATCGAGTCGTCGTTGCCGTTCATCAGCGTCACCTGTTCGGCCATGCGGCGCTCCACCATCGAGCGGCCCTCGTAGAGCAGCACGGTCGAGGGGTCCTTCATCCACACTTTCACGGCCTGCTCGATCGAGTGGTCGTACCGCCGGATCGCATCGCCGCAGGGGTCGTCGCTGTCGGAAATTTTGGGCAGCGGGCGAATGCCCTTGTAGGTCACTTCCCAGCACGCCTTCGGCGAGAAGATCTGCACCCAGTTGTGGCGGTCGTGGCTCTTCTCGTCGAGATCGAGCCGCTCCATCGTGGGCGTCTTCCAGTCCCAGTACTGGACGGTGCTTCCGGTCGGCTTGCCCTGGTAGAAGGCCGCAATCCGGCCCTCGATGTAGCTGTTCTGCAGATTGAGCCAGCGGTCGCCGCCGAGCGCCTGCACCATGGCCTCCAGCGCGGCGCGGGCCTTGCTCGCTCCCGATTGCGCGGAGATGGTTGGAACCGCACTCTGCGCAGGAGGAGCATCCGGAGCCGAGGTCGTGGTTTGCGCGCCCAGCCCGGCGGCGCAGATGAGCAACAGGGCAATCAATCCGGGAGTCTTTCGCATGGCTATCCGATCAGAACCGCTCCTCCATTGACATTGACGATCTCTCCGGTCATAAAGCCAGCAAGCGGGGTGCACAAAAAGAGAATTGGCCCGGCAATTTCCCGCGGATCGGCCACGCGGCGCAGGGGAATCGCGCCCAGCACCCAGTCGCGCGACTTCGGATCGTCGAGGGCCGGGGCCGACATGTCGGTGCGCACCCACCCCGGCGCCACGCAGTTGACCTGGATGCCCTGCGGAGCCAGCTCCGTTGCCAGGCCCTTGGTCATGCTGATGAGCGCGCCCTTGCTGGCGGCGTAGTCGGCGTGGAAGGCCTCGCCCCGCTGGCCGGCGGTGGAGCTGACCAGCACAATGTGGCACTGGCCGTGCGGCGCACCTTCGGACGAGTTTTGTTTGAGCATCTGCGCCGTCGCCGCCTGCACCAGCCCAAAGACGCTATCGAGATTGATGGCCATGGTCGAGCGCCATTGTTCTTCGGCCATCGTGGCGATGGAGGCGTTCGCCGGCGGCCAGATGCCGTGGTTCACCACCAGGATGTCGAGCCGGCCGAAGGTCTCCACGGCCCGGCGCACCAGCGCGCGCCCGTCCTCGGGACTCCCCAGCTCCTGCGCGACGGCGAGGCACAGCTCGGGGCCGCCGCACTCGCGCACCAGAGTTTCCGCGGCATCCTGCCGCGACTTGTAGTTGAAGGCGACCCGAGCGCCCGCCTCGCGAAAGAGCCGCACCGAGGCCGCGCCGATGCCGCGCGATCCTCCGGTGATGAGCGCAACCTTGCCGACCAGTGAGAGCGACACGCCCGACATGCAGATAGCCTATCGCGGCGCGGGCACGTCGCGCTTCCGGCTCACGCCGGCTGCGCAGTCACCACGTTCGGAGGCGCCAGATCGCCAGCCGGCGCGCTCAGATACGACGTCAGCGGTCTCGGGTGCGACGTCGGGATCACATAGCGTCCAGAAAACCACAAAAACAGCAGCGCCGCCGCGAAGATCAGCACCAAAGCGATCGCGCTCATGATCACCACGGCCAGAAAATCCGGATCTTTGCGGTGGCCGGAATGAAGGTGGAGGCGGGAAAGAACAGAATCGCCCATACAGGGTGAGATGCCCCGAAGCCGGCAGCGGGGAGCCTGGAGGGGCAGCGGAGAGCTCGGGGCCGGGATCCGAAGGCGGAAGCGGGGGAGCCGGGAGCAGGAAGCAATCAGAAAAATCGCTGCCCGCCCCAGGCTCCCGGCTGCGCTCAGTCTCCCGACTTTGCCGCGGAGGTGGGCGCGGGGATGGCGGGCGCCGGCGGCGATGCCGGGCCTTTGCCCAGCACCCAGTGATCGTACCAGGCAAACCACCGCACGTAGCGATCCCTGATGAAGCTGGGGCGCGTGAATCCGTGGAACTGTCCCGGATAGACCATCAGCTCGGCCGGCACGTTTTCGCTCTTCAGCGCCTGGTACATCTGCTCGCCGCCGTTCAGCGGCACGTTGAAGTCCGAGGTGCCGCCCATGAACAGCGTGGGTGTGTGGATGCGGTCGGCGTGGTAGAACGGGTAGCCGATGTCGATGTACTTCTGCGTGTTCTTCCACGGCTGGCCCAGCTCGTAGTCGTACTGCAGGATGTACTCGTCGATGCCGTAGAGGCCCAGCGGATTGCCCATGCCCGCGCCGCTGCTCGCGGCCTTGAAGCGTGTGGTGCTGGCGATGGTGAAGTCCGTGAGGATGCCGCCGTAGCTCCATCCGCCCACGCCCAGCTTGTCCGGATCGGCGATGCCTTCCTTCACCGCCTCATCGACCGAGGCCAGCAGGTCATCGACCTCGTAGTGGCCCCAGTTGCCGGCGATGATCTTCTGGTAGGCGTTGCCGCGGCCCGATCCGCCGCGATAGTTCACGTTGAGCACCGCGTAGCCGTGCGCCGCCAGCAACTGCCGCTGCACGGTGAACTGGTGGGCGTCCTGCCCGTTGGGGCCGCCGTGGATCCACAGGATCATCGGCAGCTTCGATCCCGGCGTCGCGCCCGGAGGCAGGGTAAGCAGGCTGTGGACCTCAGTGCCGTCCTTGCTCTTCGCTTCGAAGTCGCGGGTCTCGCCGAGTTTTAATTCGGCCATCAGATCGTCGTTGTGGTGGGTGAGGCACCGCAGCGCGCCGTTCTCAAACGCGTAGACCTCGCCCGGTTTCTCATCGGTGGTCCACACCAGCGCGGAGTGCCCGGCCATCTGGTTGAGCGCCATCGCCGTGCCCTTTTCCGTGATGTCGCGATGGACTTTTCCCGACTCGACGTCGACGCTGGCGATGTACTGGTTGCGATCGTCCTCGACGCCCACTTCGATCGACTTGCCGTCCGGCGAGAAGACCGGTCCGGAAACCGAGCGGTCGAGAGCTTCGGTGAGGATGCGCGCCGGCGAGCTGCCGTCGGCAGCGACCACGCCGAGCTTTTCTTCGCTGTATTGCCACAGCTTGAGCACATCACCGCGGGTGAAGGCGATCCACTTGCTGTCGGGGCTCCACGCGAGGCGGCCGCCGTCGGGGCCGACGAAATCCGTCAGCTTCTTCGGCGTTGAGTTCGGCTTCGCGTCGACCACGAAAACGTCAGTGTTGATGCTGCGGTCGGGATCGGGATCGTGATTGCTGACGAAGGCGATCTTCGTGCCGTCGGGTGACCACACGCCGTTCGATTCGTCGTGATCCTTGTCGTCGGTCAGCTTGTCGAGCTTCTTCGTTGCAACGTCCCACAGGTAGAACTGGGTGTGCTCGTTGTCCTTCAGATAGCCTTCCACGTCTTCCTTGAAGTGGTAGCGGTCGATCTGGATCGGTTTGGGCTTTTCCTTCTCGCCGTCGTCCTTCTTCTCCGGCTCGTCTTTCGGCGTAATGCCCAGCAGCAGGGTCTTCGAGTCCGGTGACCAGGCGTACGAGCCCAGATCGCCCCTGATGTCGGTGAGCTGGTGCGCTTCGCCGCCGCGGCGGTCCATCACCCACACCTGCGCGCCTTTGCCCTTGCCGGAGCGGTCGGCGGTGAACGAGATCCACTTGCCGTCGGGGCTCCAGCGCGGCGAGCCGGAGGACTCGACGTCTTCAGGATCGACGTCGTCGCTCACATCGCCTTTCCACGTCAGCCGAATGTCCTGCTTGCCGTCCCACGAGACCATCCAGAGGTCGGTGATGCGCTTGTCCGCCTTCTCATCGGTCGTGGAGACGGTGTAGGCAACCCACTGCCCGTCGGGCGAGACTTCGGGGCTGCCCACATCGTGGAAGCGGAAAAGATCGTTCAACCCGATCGGATGCGGCGAGGCGGGTGCGGCCGGGGCAGCCGAAGTTTGTGCGGAGGCAAGCGCTGCGAGGGCAAACACACCCGTGGCGCAGACGGCGAGCGGAAAGCGCTGGGAAAGCATGGCAGCGAGTATATAAAAACGCGAGGACGCTGCTCTGGCCGGCGAAGGATTTCGGCTAAGGCTCGCGCGCGCAGGGCGTCGCGGATCCGCTCACGAGGATGATGTTGGTGTCGTCGCTGTCGGTGTGCAGCATGAGCGAGCAGAGCTTCCACTGGCCGGCATTCTGCTGTGCCCACTCCACGAGCTTGCCCGTGCCGCGCGGGCCGGTCACGCGGATTCCGATGCGCGCGTTCAGCAGCGATTGGGCCGGGCGCACCTTCGCCTCGGGAAATCGCCCAAAGGTGAGCGGAGAGCCGAGCGCAGCCTGAACTTCCGGCGAAGTCTCGGCGAAGCTGGTGGCCAGGGCCATCGGCGCCTTGATCGTCTGGCTGAAGCGGACGAACAGGAACGCGCCCGCGGCGAGACCGCCAAAGGCGAATACGAGCGCCACGGCCTTTCCACCTTTGGCCATGGCGCGATTTTACGGCCCGGCGGGGCCGGCCGGGAGAGCGGTGCATCTCATCCTGCACTGTTAAACTGAGCACTGCCGCTATGTTTGAGAATCTGTCAGAAAAACTGCAGCGCGCCTTTAAAAACCTGCGCGGGCAGGGCGCCGTCACCGAAGAAAACATGCAGGAGGCGCTGCGCGAGATCCGCGTAGCCCTGCTGGAAGCCGACGTGAACCTGAACGTCGTGAAGGAGCTGATCGAGCACATCCGCGAGAAGGCTCTCGGCCAGGAAGTGATGACCTCGCTGTCGCCGACCGAGCAGGTGGTGAAGATCGTGCGCGACGAGCTCGTCGCGCTCCTCGGCAAAGACACGGCGCGCTTCCAGTTCGCGTCGCGTCCGCCGACGGTGATTCTGATGGCCGGCCTCCAGGGATCGGGCAAGACGACGACGGCCGGCAAGCTGGCCGCGTGGCTGCAAAAGGGCGGACATCGCCCCATGCTCGTCTCCGTTGACGTCTACCGCCCCGCCGCGCGCGAGCAGTTGCGCGTGGTCGCGCAGTCGATCAAGGCTAATCTTTATCAGGGCGATACGAAAAACGAGCCGGCGGGAACCGCGCTCGTGGAGCGGCTGGCGAAGGAAGCCCGCCGCGAGGCGGTCATCACCGGCTGCGACACGCTGATCGTCGACACCGCCGGCCGCCTGCACGTCGACTCCGAGCTGATGGACGAGATGACGAAGCTGAAGGCGATGCTCGCGCCGCAGGAGATCCTCTTTGTCGCCGACGCCATGACCGGCCAGGACGCGGTGAAGTCAGCCGAGGCGTTTCACAAGCAGCTCTCGCTCACCGGCACCGTTCTCACGAAGATGGACGGCGACGCGAGGGGCGGCGCTGCGCTTTCCATCCGGCATGTTACGGGCCAGCCGGTGAAGTTCATCGGCACCGGTGAAAAGCCGGACGCGTTCGAGCCGTTCCATCCGGACCGCATCGTCGGCCGCATCCTCGGCATGGGCGACATCATGTCGCTGATCGAAAAGGCCGAAGAGAACATCGACAAAAAGAAATCAGAGGAGTTCGCGCGCAAGGCGCTTTCCGGCGACGGCTTCTCGCTCGAGGACTTCCGCGACCAGCTTAGGCAGATCAAAAAGCTGGGCTCCTTAGAGTCAATTTTGAAGATGCTGCCCTCGGTCGGCCCGTTCGCGGGTATGCAGCAGATGGCCGGGCAGGTGGACGAGAAGCAGTTCACGCGCGTGGAGGCGATCATCAACTCCATGACGCCGAAGGAGCGCAACAACCACGAGATCATCTCCGGCTCGCGGCGCAAGCGCATCGCCAACGGATCGGGAACGAGCGTG
>DATJTG010000143.1:0-23896 GCA_035503555.1 Acidobacteriaceae bacterium
CATGGATTTCCTCGCGCTCAAGGTCTACTGGCTGTCGGGCGTGCTGGGCGCGAGCCAGCCGGTGTGGGTGGCCGATCCGCGCGACGCGCAGTATCTGAACACGACGGCGGAGGAGCTGGGACGGATGGCTGCGGATCTTTCGCGGCAGGGAGTGATCGCGCTGAACGGTGAATATGCGGCGGCCACGCAGATCCTGATGGGGCACGCGGAGCAGTATCGCGCGAAGCTCGATGCGGCCCTGGCCTCGACGCGGCCGAGCTTCAACGAGGAGATGCGGGCCGGACACACGAATATGTAGGGGACTGGCCACTGAGGCAGGAGCCCCCGACGGCGCGGAAATCTACAGCCAGGCGCAGAGCAGGTGGCCGGAGCGTCCGTGGAGCCGCTGTTCATGGCCCTGACCGGGGAACCATCGCGCGCGCAGTTCGGCGACGCCGAGGTCCTCCATCTCGGTGAATCCCAGGGCGCGCAGATCGACGGCAAGCTGGGCCGGCGAGAAGAAGCAGCGGAAGGGCTCACCGGCGCGAGCTACGCGGGCAGCCAGCTCGTCGAAGGCGTCGCGCTCGCGCTCGCTCATCATCTCGCGGGGAATGGTGTAGTCGAAGACGACGCCGCTGCCCCGGGGCAGGCCGGCGATGAACTGCAGGGTTCCGAAGGCCGCGGCCCGCGTGAGATAAGGCACGACGCCGAGCCACGAAAAGAAAGCAGGCTCGGTGCGGCGGAAGCCGGCTTCGCCGAGGCCGTCTGCGAGAGAGTGGCGCTCGAAATCGAGGGGCGCGAAGTGGAGCGTGGTTGGAATGGCCAGGCCGGCATGCCCGAGGCGCCCGCGCTTCCACGCCTGGGTCTCCGGGAAGTCGACTTCGAAGACCTGCAGATCGGGATAGGGATTGCGGCAGGCGAAGGTGTCGAGGCCCGCGCCGAGCACGACGTATTGGCGAGCGCCCTTCGCGTAGGCCCTGGCCAGCTCTTCTTCGGCAAAACGACTGCGGGCGGCGAGGAATCCGCGGAGACCGCGCGCGAAGGGACTGCCGGTCTCTCGCTCGTCTCCTCCGCGCACCTGCACGGCGCACTCGTCGGAGAGGACGCGAAGAGCCAGAGGATCGCGGAAAACGACCGGGTCGTCGTAGAGCTGATGCCAGGCACGCCGCATGGCGACACGTTCGGCGGTTGCGCTGCGGCGTCCTTCAAGCATGGGAGAAAAGCAGAGCTACAGGTTACAGGCTACGGCCCCGCGTAGTAGCCGTTGCGGGCGCGGATCTTCAGGCCGGGTTTATCGACTTTCACGGTGAGGTCGTGCCAGGTGTTGGGCGCGTCGGCGTGCTGCACATCGAAAGTGATCCGGTAAAAGATCTTGCCGTCGTCCAGGCACTGGGAGATCTCGCCTCCGACATTGTTGCTGCCGTAGAGCACGAGGCCGCCGCTGTCAGTGGACAGCACCTGCAGGGCGAGGTTGCCGGGATTGGCGCGCTTCACCTCACGGACCGGCTTCACGAAATCTTCCCACTCCACGTTGCGCATGCTGCCGGCGTCTTCTGTGCCATGCGGATCGACGGCATACATCGTGATGCGTCCATCGCGCAGCGTGTTGGAGAGATCGACGATCGCACCAAAGAAGTTTTTGCGCTGCTGCTCGCTGATGTAGACGTTGGGATTGTTGAACATCCACCATCCCTGGCTGACCCAGATCATGAGCTTGTGCCCGGGTAGCGGAGCCAGGGTGCTGGTAAGCGAGTAGAGCGCCTTGAGCGAAATCTGCAGCCGGTCGGCGCCGCCGTAGAATCCGGCGGACTGGTCGATGGCGCGCAGCGTGCTCTGCTGCTTTGCGACCAGAGCATCGATCTGATTGCCGTCGGTGGTGGGCTGGTTCACCTGCTGAATGCCCGTATCCGTAATAAAGACGACGGTGACGGGGAAGGGCAGGTGGCCGCCGTTCTGCGTGAGAAGGGCATGCAGCTGCGGGCGCACGGTGCTGATGGCAACGTAGCCTGTGTTGATTTCATCGATCACAATCAGCGCCTGCACGGGCTCATTCTGCGGGGTCGATCCGCCCATGGCCTCGAACGAAAGCAGATTGGTGGGGCGGCCGTTATCGAGCAGGGTGAAGTCGGACTGCTGCAGGCCGGGGACGGCGTGACCGCTCCTGTCGGTGACGACAACGTCCAGTTCCATCGGACCGGCATGGATCGCGGGGCTGCCCGGAGCCGCAGGCGGAGGCGGCGGAGACGGCACGACCTGCGCTCCCACGCTTCCAGCAAAAACCGCCAGCAACAACGAAATCGCGCTTCGACGCATCATGCCAGGCCTCCAGACAACCGGCGATCATTATCCCAGACTTTCGCCAGCCTGACGCGATGGAGACCCGTTACCCCTGCGGACCGGAAGCTGAAGCGGTCGCCGCAGGCGGGTTCTCCGGCTGAGCCGGCGCTGCCGCTCCGGCCAGTGGGGAGCCGCCCGGAGACGTACTGCCTGGGGTAGAAGACGGCCCGCTCGCGCTCGACTGGGGCGCGGACTGGGGCTGGTTCGCTCCACTCTGCGGAGTGTTGCCACTGGACTGCGCCGGCTTCTGCCCACTGCCCGGAGACGGTTGGGCCGACGGAGAAGTTTCACCGGCCGCCGTACTGGGCGCCGGAGCCGTCGCAGCCGGAGCCGTCGCCGCCGGGGTTGTCGCAGCCGGAGCCGTGGAGGCTGCCGACCCTGCGCCCGGAGCGGGCGCGGTTTCGCCCTCATGATAGGCGGGGCGAGGGCCGTGATGCGACGCGGTCGAACCGGGTGGAGGCGGCAGCTTCTCCGCCGCGAGCGTCACCTGATTCACGACGGTGGGATCGTCACGCAGCTTGAGGTAGAGCTGGCCGGTCTGCGGATGCGGCACCGGCAGGACGTAGCCGGGGAATCCATCGGGTACCGAGACAGCGTCGGCAAAGCCGGGATCGCTCGCGACCGAATCGACGAGGTAGAGGTTCGCGCCGCTCAGGCGGCACTGCTCCGCGGTGCCCGTGGGGCACTTGAGGGTCTGCAGGACGGGAAGGCGCACCAGGGTGGCGAGCGGCTGCCAGTCTCCCGCGGCTCCGTTGGCGACGATGCGGAAACGCAGCGGCCCGAAGGCCGAGCTGCCGAAGGCTTTGGCGGGATCGAGAGTGGCGAGCGCGACTTTGCTGTTCTCGAGCGTCATACCGCCGTTGGCGAGGCTGAGCGTGGCGGAGAAGGCTTCGTCTTCGGTGGCAACTTCAATCTGATCGGCGCGGGTGAACGATTTTGGCGAGAGTGCGCGCACCGAGAAGGTGAGCTTCGCGTCCTGGGGCAGCTCGTCCTGATTGGAGAGCTGGATATTACTGCCGTTGCTGGAAGCGGACGACTGCACGCTTTTGCCGATGAGATCGACGCTGGGACGAGGATCGGTGACGGATGCGCCCACGGGCAGCACGCGCCCATCCACCAGCGATACCTGCGCCTGGCCGAATGCGCCTTCTTTCAGATTGCCGGCGGCCTTCGCGTCTTTCGCAATCATCGGCAGTTCGTCGCTGCCCATCGTGGACATGATCTTTCCTGGCGTGAATGTGACGCCGTTGAAGGTCAGCTCTGAGACATCCTCGAGACGGCTGCCCTTCAGGGTTCCCTGGGCGTCTCCGGCGTGGAGAACGAAGCTGTCGAGATGGCCGGCCTCAGAGAAGGCGCGCAGCGGAATGGTCTCCGCGGTGACGGTGCCGAACTGCTTCACTTCCAGTTGCAGCGCGCCGGGATGCGTCTCCTTCAGGGGGATGGTCACCTGCACTTCGTCAGGGCTGGTGGCCTTCCACGCGGTTTTGATTTCCTTGCCGGTGGAATCCTTCACGAGGATGGTGTCGACGCAGCTGGCGTCGTCGGTGGAGAGGTGGATGGTGTCTTCGCGGCCGACGATGAGGGCCTCGCGATCGGTGGAAGCGAGCTCCCAGTGCTGCGCGTGGGTGTTCTCAAGACGGAAGCTGGGGCCGTCGTACTTCTCGAATCCCCAGTATCCGTGGAGCGAGGCGCTGATGGTGTTGCCGAAATCGCTGGCGCTGAGGTCCTTGGCTTCGAGCACAAGGCCGCCGGAGGCCGCGTCGGGCTCCACGACTTCATCGATGCTCTTGCCGCTCTTCGTCTGGAGGCGCAGCGTCATCTGGTGCGCGTAGCCGGTGGAGAAGACCAGCGGCGCGCCATCGACGGCGAGGACAAGGGAGTTCTTCTCGGCGCAGTAGTTCTGCTTCGAATCGACGGGGTGCAGCGGCGGGGGCTGCGACGCTTCCACCGCGGGCAGCGCGGTCACCAGCACGGATTTTGGATTGTAGAACGACGGCGGCGTATTGAGCATGAGGCCGAGAGCGTCGCCCTGCTGCGTGGCCAGCGCGGGAATGTACTGGTACTGCGCGGTGTGGAAGGTGTCGAGGATGCGCGCGATATCCATCACCGAACCGATGTACGGGCTGTAGAAGCCGTACTGGGCCTGCGGCGTATAGCTGAGCTGCATGGCGAGATCGCCGGCGTTGCCCGACGTGAGCGCGTCGACGATGGATGCGCTGTGGCCATCGTTAAGGATGAGGGCTTCCTGGCCCTGCGAGAGGCAGGCGGCCTGGAGCTCCGGCATGCGATCGAGGCACTTGTCGTCGACTTTCATGCCGAGGCTGCGCGCGAGCAGCGGGGCGGCGTCTTTCAGCTTCGAGGGGTCTTCGGCGTTGAGTTGGTGGATCGCGGCGAGGTAGGTATCGAGGCGCGAGCGATCGAGCATGGCCTGGTTCAGGTCCTGGGAGGCGCGCACGAAGGCGCCGGGACGGCCGCGGACAGCGTTGAGCAGGGTGCGATAGTCACCGCCGGTTTCAGGCGCCAGAAAAATGAGCACCTGCTGTGCGCCCTGGGGCACGGTAATGGTGAGGCCGTCGGTTTGGCTCTTGCGAATCCACGTCTCCTGGCGGAAGAACCAGCTCTCCGGGGGCGGATTGGTGGAACCGCGCAGGAAGGCGGCCACCAGCAGATAGTGGGCGGCCTGGCCTTCGGGCAGATCGGCTTTGATCCACACGCGATCGCCGGCCGCCAGGTTCGGCACCTGAGAAATGCCGAGAGTCTTGTCTCCGCGCGTCACCTTGACCTCGAGTTTTGGCCCCGTGAGATCGAACGGTGCGGCATCGGCCCAGGCCAAGGTGGCGGCAGCCAAACACACCAAAAGAGCAATTGCAGTACGAAGAGATCGCCTTGTCATACCTATAACTATTTTAGGCTGCGCAGCAGCCCTGCGGGCCGCGGAAGCGACGCCGTATCTGATGAGACACGGAAATGGCGAAAAGGTCGCGCCTCTCTTTTGTTGTCAACGAGATAGGGTCAGAAAAGGGAGCGGCTTGCAGGAGGTTTCAACAAGATTTCATGCGGAGCTACGGCAAAATCCGGCGGCCACTCTCGCTGTCGTCCTTCAATCCGACGCCGCTGATTTGCAGGCGCCGCGCCTGGCTGAGGAGCCAGGCCAGCCGTGCCGCAGCCTCGGCGTAGGGCAATCCTTCGGGCCGGACGTTGGAGATGCAGTTGCGCTCCGCGTCGGAGCGGCCCACGCGCGGAGCCCAGGTGAGATAAACGCCGAGCGAGTCAGGTGAGCTGAGGCCGGGGCGCTCGCCGATGAGGACGACAACAGCGTCGGCGTGGAGAAGCTCGCCGATTTCGTCGCCGAGGGCCACGCGGGCCAGATTGGCTACGACCATGGTTACGTTTTCAAGGGGTGGGGATTGGCGGCGCAGCTCTTCGAGCAGGAGAACGGCGTGGCGCGCGGGGGCGACGGCAGATAATCCATCGGCAATGACTATGGCGAGGGCGCAGGACGATGCGGGCTGGAGACGCGCGCGGCTGCCGTCGTCGAGCGAGCGACCGAGGTCGGGGCGCAGCAGGTACTCCATGCGATCGCGCGCCTGGCTACGGACGATCGCGGGTTCGCCGAAACCGGCGTCGCGCAGAGACCGGGCGAGCGCATCGGCGTCGAAGGCGGCGTGGACGGCATCGCGAGCGCGCGCGTGCGCAAGCTCGAATTCCAGAAGAGGCCGGGTGGGCAGGCTCGCGCCGCTCCGGCCGAGACCGATGCGGGCGGGCGTCCACTGGCGCAGGCGCGCCCAGGGATCGGAACTCCTCGTTATCCCAGCCACTCGGTGGCTCCCGCCAGCAGTTTCTGGTCCGCGCCTTTCGTGAGCAGAGTGCCGCGCTCATCGGCGATGCCCATGCGCTCCAGCCACACTTCGAACTCCGGCGCGCGGCGCAGGCCGAGGACGCTGCGCGCGTAGAGCGCGTCGTGGAACGAGGTGCTCTGGTAGTTGAGCATCACGTCGTCGGCGCCGGGCACGCCCATCACGAAGTTGACGCCGGCCACGCAGAGCAGCGTGAGCAGCGTATCCATGTCGTTCTGGTCGGCTTCGGCGTGATTCGTGTAGCAGACGTCGCAGCCCATGGGCAGGCCGAGGAGCTTGCCGCAGAAATGATCTTCGAGGCCAGCGCGAATGATCTGCCTGCCGTCGAAGAGATACTCGGGGCCGATGAAGCCGACGACCGTGTTCACGAGCAGGGGATGGAAGTGCCGCGCGACCGCATAGGCGCGGGCTTCGCAGGTTTGCTGATCGACCCCGTGGTGGGCGTTGGCGGAGAGCGCGCTTCCCTGCCCCGTCTCGAAATACATGACGTTGTCGCCGACTATGCCGCGGCGGAGCGCGAGCGCGGCGTCGCGGGCTTCGCGGAGGAGAGCAAGCGAGACGCCGAAGCTTTGATTTGTTTTTTCGGTGCCGCCGATGGACTGGAAGACGAGATCGACTGGCGCGCCGCGCTCCATCGCGCGCAGCGTATTGGTAACGTGGGCGAGGACGCAGGTTTGCGTCGGCACGTCGTAGCGCTCGCGGAAGGCGTTCATCATCTCGAGCAGGCGGGTGACGGCCTGCAGGCTGTCGCTCGCAGGATTGACGCCAATGACCGCATCGCCGCACCCGTAGAGGAGCCCTTCGAGCATGGAGGCGGCGATGCCGCGCACATCGTCGGTGGGGTGGTTCGGCTGCAGGCGGACGGAGAGGCGTCCAGGCAGGCCAAGCGTGTTGCGAAAGCGCGAGACCACACGGCATTTCTGCGCGGCGAGAATGAGGTCCTGATTGCGCATCAGCTTCGAGACGGCCGCGGCCATTTCGGGCGTGATGCCGGGGGCCGTGCACGCGAGCGTTTCCGTGTCGGTCGCGGGATCGAGCAGCCACTCGCGGAAGGCGCCGACCGTGAGCAAAGCGATGGGAGCGAAGGCGGCGCGATCGTGCGTGTCGACGATCAGGCGGGTGACTTCGTCGTCCTCGTACGGGATGAGCGGCTCTTCAAGGAAGCTTGCGAGGGGGACATCGGCGAGGGCCATGCGCGCGAGCACGCGCTCCTCTTCGTTCTCAGCGGCGATGCCGGCCAGAGAGTCGCCGGAGCGCGCCGGCGTAGCCTTCGCGAGCAGCGTCTTCAGATCGCGAAAGGCGTAGGTGCGGCCGCCGATTGTGATGGAGTATGGCATACCGGCTTCACCGATGCGGCCCAAGGATGCGAAACGCGCCACCGGCATGCATCAGGCTCATCAGGTAGAGCATGCCGTCATAGTAGCGGCTCTGGCCGGACGGGATCGGGGTGTTCCAGAGCGCTTCGGTGAACTGCTTCGCCCGGGCCCGATCCGTAGCCGCAAGGCCGGCCGCGGCGTTGGTTCCGACGAGGCCCTCGGGATGGCCTTCTTTCGTGCGGCCGGGAACAGTACCGAGCGGCTTGCCGTCGAGCGTGTAGGTGGGGCCGTAGGTGGAGAGGTCCTGCGACGCGAAGAATTTCTGGATGCGATCGCTCAGCGTCTGCTCCGCAGGAGCCTTGCGCCACCACGACCAGTCGACGGACCAGTTGCTGGCGGTGCGCCACGCGTCGTAGCGGAAATCGCTGGCCTGCTTGAACGGTCCCTGGAGGAGCGAGCCGTCGAAGTTGGCAAAGTCGGGAGCGAGGCCGGTATCGGGGTTGGTCACCTTCGGGAAGAAGGCGCGGCTGGCTTCGGCGGCGCGCTCCCAGAAATCGCGATCTTCGGGCGGACCCCAGCGCGCCCACAATTCATAGAACGCAGGCAAGTGGTACGACGGATCGGTGAACGGGTGCGGCATCGCGTCGGGTACGAAGAGGATCATGGGCGGATCCTGATTCATCTCCGGGCCCACGGTGTGCGGGCCGCGCTTCGTCTGCGCGGTGATGGTTTCGCGATGCACCATGGCGTGCAGCAGCTTGAGCGCCTGCGCGCGGTAGTCGTAGATGCCCTGTCCGCCGGGCCAGCGATTCGCGGCGAAGAGCAGCGCCATGGCAAAGTACGATTCGCCGTCGGGGGCGGCGCCTTCGGAGTTGTGCGTGCCATCGGTCTTGCACGACCACGCAAAGTACTCGTAGCTGGGCGCTTTCGGATCGCTGACATACATGTACGTCATGGCCCAGTTCCAGAGAGCGTCGAACTCGAATTTGTGATTCAGTTCGACCGAGATCATCATGCCGTACGACATGCCCTCGGTGCGCACGTCGTGATTCGCCCAGTCGGTGAGGTACATGAGCGCGCCGCTGGCGTTCGAGCCCGCGGCGAAGGCCACGGCCTGCGTCTGCGGATCGCCGTGGAAGAGTTGCTGGTAGGCGGCGTCGATCATTGCGCGGATTTGCTTTTCGGAGTGGCCGTCTTCGCGGAAGAGATTGCGGTAGCGGCCGGTGGCGTAGGCGCCGTGGCCGTCGTCGAGCGGAGTTTGCGCGTGGGCGGATATGGCCATTGCGAAAATTGCGAGCGCGATGATGCGGGGCACCCCGAAAGCCCGTTTAGCCATGCACCGCTCCGGCGCCGGTGAGAGTTAAGGTCAGCACGGTGATGTCGTCTTTCTGGCCGAAGGCCTGCCCGGCGGCGGCGATCTGCGCGGCCGACTGCATGGAGATGGCGCGGGTGCGCTCGAATCCGAAGAGTTCGCCGCTCGCGCTCATGGCCTCGACAACGCCGTCGCTCAGCAACGTGAGGATATCGCCGGGCTCGAGCGCGATCGACGCTTCGGCATAGTCAACCTTGTCGGCAAGGCCCAGGGGAAGGGCGGAATCCATGGCGACCTCTTCGCCGTTGCGATAGGGGATGAGGTGGCCGGCGTTGGCGGCGCGAGCGCGGCCGTCGGGGCAGATCTGCACGCAGAGGCAGGTGATGAAGCCGTCCTCCTGCGCGGAGACGATCTGCTCGTTGAGGCGCACGAGCAGCGCGGCCGGCGCGAGGCCTTCGGCGGCGAGGGTGCGCAGCGCGCCGAGGGCGAGGGTTCCGGTCATCGCGGCCTTCAGGCCTTTGCCGCTGACGTCGCCGACCACGATCAGCGTGGATCCGTCGCGCTGGCCGAGGATCTGATAAAAGTCGCCGCCCACTTCGGCCGCGGGCAGGTACGCGGCTTCGATGGCGTATCCGGGCACTTGCGGCAGGCTGGCCGGGACCATGTGGCGCTGCATCTCGCGCGCGGCATCAAGCTCGGCGGCCGAGCGCGCCTGCTCGCGGCTGACGCGGGTGAAGCGGAAAAAGATGACGACGGCGATGGCGAGGAGGAAAAGAAAGTCACTGAGGTCGGAGATTTGCAGGGGAATGGGTCCGAGCGGGATGGGACTGGCAAGAAAATCGAGCTTGCCCCAGTCGGCGAAGATCGAGCCGGAGCCAATGTCGTAAATGGAAGCCGCCGCCGCAGGCAGCAGGCTGGGAAGAATGAGCCATCCCGCCTCGCGGTTGCCGCGCCGGTACCATACGAGCAGCAGTATGGGGAGCAGCAGCGCAGCGGGCAGAATGACGATCGCTTCGATCACGACATACCGCGTGATCGCGAGCACGCCAGAGTCCGCGAGCCAGTTGATCATCAGCATCGCCGCCAGCAGGCCTTCATAGGCGCGCCACACTCGCCCCACACGCTGGCCGGCAAAGCTGAAGGTGAACTCGATCTGCATGATGGTGAAGAAGTAGATCAGCGGATCGCCAAAGAAATTGTTGGCGGCCAGGGCCACGAGACCCTCGGCAGCGGAGAACAGCGCGAGGTTCGAAAGACCGAGCAGCAGAAGGTACAGCCCCAGCCATAGATACTCGCGGTGGGTCGACTGGCTGCGGAAGAGCGCCAGGACGCCGAACGCGGCAAGGATGAGCAGCAGATTGATGAACAGGGAAGGCAGCTCTGCGTAGAGACGCTGGCTCTCAGCGGCCTCGCGCGCGGTTTCGATGGAGTCGGGCGTGCCTAATTTGAAGTCCAGAAAGAGTGGATCGTGCCAGCCGGTATAGCTGAGGGGTGCATGGGTACGGAGGGCAAGAGTAAGGCTGTTCGCGTCGGTCATGACGGGAATAACCCATTCGACCGGTCGCCGCGTGCCGAATTGCGAGCGCAGTTCGGGCCCCTCGGCCTTCTGGCCGTTGATGTACAGCTCGTAGACGCCGTCGCCGCCGACGATCAGCAGATGGATGTGGGGGTGGTTCTGGCTGAGCTGGACGCGCAGGCGAAACCAGCGGTAGCCGGGCTGCGCGGCGCCGATGTCGTCGATCTCGACCGAGTGCCACGAGCTGTCATCGAAAGTGGGCGAAGCCCACGCGGGATTGTCGCCGGAGTTCGTCACCCAGTCGGACGTGAGCTCGAGCGCGCCGGTATGCCAGGAGGTGGCGTCGACGGATTGCGCGCGCAGGCCCCCGGCCGCGAAAACGAGCAGCACGAGCAGGCCTGCGCGCTTAAGCATGAGCCACCTCGGCACCGGCCAGCGTGACCGCCGGGCTTCGGAGCTGCCGCTGCGCTGGCCTGCGGTTCGAACGCATTGCTGTCGTCAGGCGGCCAGGGCCGAAGCTTCGTCCTTGTGCAGGGCGGCGTATTTGTTGATGCCCACCATGGTGAAGACTTTCTGAAAATGCGCGCTGAGCCCGAAGATGCCGACGCTCTGGGAGCCGGTTTTCTGCGCCTCGAGCAGCATCTGGATGATGATGGCGATGCCCGACGAGTTGATGTAGTCCACCCCGGTGAAATCCAGGAGGATTTTCGATGTGCTGCCGTTGAGCCCGTGATACGCGTTCAGAATCGCATCCTTCGATGCGGATGAGATGTCCCCGGCAAAGGAAAGAATGGTGACAGGGCTGCCTGAAGCCGTCGATGCCTTCCGTTCACTGACTTTGGTTGTCACCTGCATTCCTGGTTCTCCTTGTCGAGACGGATCACGAGACGGACGAAGCTTTTTCCGGGCGGGCCCTGGTGCCACTCGGCTTCATCGACGAGGGCCTGGATGAGGAACATGCCCATGCCCCGGGGATCTTCTTCCCCATGCATTTTGCGGTCGATATCGGGGGCGTGCGGCGACTGGCGCACTCCGTTGCCGTCGTCGATGACCTTCACTTCCAGTTCATCGTCGTTGTTGGAGAGCACCACGCCGACGCTGAGGCTGCTGTTGAGTTGATTGCCGTGCTCGATCGCATTGATGCACGCCTCGGCCACGGCGGTCTTGAGGTCTTCGATCCGGTCTTCGCTGAAGCCCATGAGCGCTGCCATGCTGGCGGCGGTGCTCATGGCGACTTTTTCGAATCCCAGTTCCGAAGGAAGGCGGACTTGTACCGAGCTTCCACTCTTCATGCAGGTTTGGTCTCCGGCCCGGAGGCTTTCGGGTGCCAGATGAAAGATCGCCAGCGCGGTCATGTCATCGGTTTGCGGTTCGTGGAAGGAAAAGGTTCCGAGCGTATCCCATAAGACGTCGAGAACTCGCTCGGCCTCAGGACAGGGCGTGTTGCGGAAGGTCTCGACGAGGCGATCCTGCCCGAACTCCTCGTCGCCGTGAAAAACCTCGGTGAGGCCATCGGTGTAGAGCAGCATACGCGCGCCGGGGGGAAACGCAAACCGCTCCGCGGCGTAGGTCATGCCGGGCAGCATGCCCAGCGGAGGCCCGGAGGCCTCGATCATCCGCAGCTCGCCGCCGGGCAGCGAGACAGCGGCGGGATTGTGGCCTGCGTTGACCATTTCGATCTCGTGTTGAGCCGGATCCAGCCGCAGAAACAGCGCGGTCATGTAGCGACGCCGGGCTTCGCCGCCTTCTGACCAGTGCTGCTGGCTCAGCCGGGCAGCCAGATCCTCGAGCGAGAGGTTGTGCCCGGACTGCGAGCGCACGGCGGCGCGAAAGGCGGTGGCCACAATGGCGGAAGCAAGCCCCTTGCCCGCGACGTCGGCGACGACCATCAGGTGCGTGCCGTCGGGCAGGGTCATGGTGTCGAGGTAATCGCCGCCCACTTCGTAGCAGGTAGTCGAACGCGCGGCGATCGAAAAGCCGGGGATATCCGGCATCGCGCGGGGAAGCAGCGAGCGCTGCAGAAGGCGCGCAGCGTCGAGATCCTGCTGGACGCGCGCCCACTCCAGATCGCGCTCGTGGAGCGTGGCGTTTTCCAGAGCGACGGCGGTTTGCAGGACCAGCCCCTCGATGAAGTCCTGCTCGTAGAGCGAGTACTCGCCGGAGTCGGGCATGGAGACCACGAGTTCCGCGAGCAGCTGATGGCTTTCGCCCGAGAACAGCGGAAAGCGGCCGCAGCCCTCGTAGGGCGGCGCGAGGGTGTCGCCATAGGAGGCGACAGGCTCGCTGGCGCCGGGCATGAGGAACAGGGCGCCGCTCAGCTCCAGTTCGCGCACCAGAATGCGCGCCGTTTCCTGCAGGACATCCTTGACCTGGATGCTGGAATGCACGTGCCGCGCAGCTTCCAGCAGGGCCTGCAGGCGGGCAACCTGCTGCTCCAGACTGTCCTGCGGCAAGAAGGGAATCGTATCCATAAGAACGCACGGCAACCGCCAGTCACAACCTGCGCCTTTGGTGGGGAAAGAATGGACCTGGGCGCGAAGCAAAGGAAGCACAGATTCGCCCCGCATTGCTGAGTGAGGACTGGATGAGCGTCAGTGTCGCCGATTGGCCGCAGGAATTGCAAGGCGATTCGGGACGACGGCGGCCGCCCGATCATTGTCCTGATTTTTCGCTTCCATGTACGATGTGTCGCAACGGAAGCGAAAGGACAATCCTGCCGCATGGCAGATCCCTCCGAACAGCTAAAAACGCCGCCTCCGCGTGCGGACCTCACCGGCACCGTCGCCGGGCGCTTTCGCGTGGAGGCGCGTCTGGGCGCCGGCGGAATGGGCGAAGTCTATCGTGCGTTCGACACCAAACTGCAGCGCACCGTCGCCCTGAAGCGGATGACGTGGCGGGAAGGCGTCACGGCGAACGATCGCGCGCTGTTTCTGCGTGAAGGACAAAAGGCCTCGGCGCTCAACCAGGGGAATATCGCCGCGATCTACGACGTCGTGGAGGAACACGGCGACGTGCTGCTGGTGATGGAGTACGTGCAGGGCTCAACCCTGCGCGATCTGCTCGGCCCGCCCATGCCGCTGGAGCGGTTCTTCCCGATCGCGCTGCAGTGCGTCGACGCGCTGATCGCGGCGCACGACCGGGGCATCCTGCACGGCGACGTCAAACCGGAAAACATCATGCTGGGCCTGCAGGACCAGGTGAAGCTGCTGGATTTCGGTGTGGCGCGGCGCCTGCCCGGGGCCGATCCCTTCAGCGCGACCGCAACCATGCACACGCACTCGGCGCCCGGCGTGATGGCCGGAACCCCCGCCTACATGGCGCCGGAAGCCCTGCGCGGCGAGACGCCGGACGCGCGGGCTGACATCTTTGCGCTGGGGCTGGTGTTTTACGAAATGCTCGCAAACCGGCATCCGTTCCAGGGGCAAAACGTCACCGTGACGACCGCGCAGATCCTGAACGAACGGGAAGCTCCTGAACTGGACAAGGCGCGGCCGAAGTTGCCGAGGAATGTGGCCACGGTGATCGCGCGGATGCTGGCCAAGGATCCGGCGCGGCGCTATGCGAACGGCCGCGACCTGCGCCACGATCTGGAAACCGTGCGCCACGGCGGCCGGCCGGCGCGAAGGATGTCCGGGGCTGTGCCGTGGGGCTGGCTGGCGGGAGCGGGGGTTGTCGCGCTGGCTGCGATTCTCGCAACGAATGCCGGCTGGCGCGAGCGGATCGAGCGCTTGTGGAAGGCGCATCCTGCGGCCGTCGCGCAGGTGGCGCCGCGGCTGGCGGTGCTGCCGCCGACCATCGACGGAACCAGCCCGGAACTGAATGCGTTTGCTGACGGTCTTTCGGCTGCGGTTGCGGCCAAGCTGTCGACTCTGACGCAGAACCACGATATTCAGGTGATCGATTCAAGCCAGGTGAAGAGGGCCCAGGCCTCGGCGCCCGATCAGGCCCTGCAATCGCTGGGCGCGAACATGACGCTGCAGTTCGTGGTGCAGCAGTCGCAGGCGATGAACCGCGTAACCTACACCCTGGCCAGCGCGAAGGATGGGCAGCATCTGGCGGCGGACACGCTGACGGCGCCCATCAACGATCCGTTCACTCTGCAGGATCAGGTCGCCGATGGGGTGATCCAGGCGCTGAAGATCACGCTGCGGCCCGAGGAGCAGGCCGCGCTCGCGGTGCACGGCACCACGCAGCCGGCGGCCTACGACTACTACCTGGAGGGCAAGGGATATCTGGAAACGACGTCGCGGCCGGAAAACATCACGAACGCGATGACGGTGCTGGCGCGGGCACTGCAACTGGATCCGAATTTCGGCAAGGCGCTGGCGGAGAAAGGCGAAGCGGAGTGGTTCCAGTACAACACTTCGCACGACAAAAACTGGGTTGCGAAGGCGCAGTCAGACTGCACGCAGGCCGTCAACGACGGCAATGCCGGCGCCGACGGTCACATGTGCATGGGGCTGGTGAATGCCGGCACCGGAAAATATGAAGAAGCCACCGGCGATTATCAGAAGGCGATCGAACTCGAGCCGACCAACGAGAAGGCTTACGTGGGCCTCGCCAATGCTTTCTCAAAGCTGAACCGCCTGGCCGACGCCGAGAATACGTACAAGCAGGCGATCGGCGCGAATCCCAACTCGGCCTATGCGTACCAGCAGCTCGGAATCTTTTACCTGCAGCAGGCCGACTACGCAAAGGCCGGCGCCCTGTTCCAGAAAGCCATTGCGATGGCTCCCGAAAGCTACATCGATTACAGCAATCTCGGTGCCGCGCGCCTCTATCAGGGGAATACCGATCTGGCCATCCAGGCGTTTCAGCGATCCCTGCAGCTGCGGCCCACCTACAATGCGTATTCGAACTTAGGCACAGCGGACTATCAGGCTCGCCGCTTCGGCGATGCCGCCAGAAACTACGAAGCCGCTCTGAAGATCAACGGAGACGATCCCGATCTCTGGGGCAATCTTGCGGACGCCTATCAGTTCAGCGGGCAGAAGGCGAAAGGGACGGATGCGCGGCAGAGGCAGCTCGGTCTGCTCCAGGCGCAACTGCAGGTGAATCCAAAGGACGCGGAGCGGCAGGCAGATATCGCATCCTGCTATGCGTCCCTGGGGGATAAGCAGAATGCGGTGGCGCACCTGGCGCGCTCGCTTGAGTTGGGGCACGGCGACAAGGACCTGCTGTTTAACGCCGCTGTGGTATATAACGATCTCGGCGAAACGGGCGAGGCTCTGGAGTGGCTGCAGAAGTCTTTTACGGCGGGCTATTCCCCATCCATCGTTCGCGACTCACCGGAATTCGACAACCTGCGCAGTAATCCTCAGTTTCAGCAGATTCTGAACCGGGCTCTCGCGAAGTAGTCCCTCCTCCGATCTTCATGGATCGGGCAAGAAAAACAAAAAGCAACCTCCTCCGCTCGAAAAGGAGCAGTGATGACACGCAGCATCAATGTCTTTACTCCCGTTGTGGTTGTGGCCCAGGGCGAGACGTTTAACTGGGTGGTGCAACCGGCAGAAATCCCTCCCGGCGATGCTTCCGTCAATGTTGAATCCGGCAGCTGGCCGCTGCCCGATGACGAATACATCGTTTCCCCGACATCGGCGCAAAGCGTGACCGTGCCGACGTCAGCGGATCCGGGCACTTATACCTTCGAGTGCGATCCTCCGGATCCGAATGTGACCAGCCAGACTCTGGTTGTCATTGCGCAACTGGCGGGAGATCCCTGTCAGGGCGCGACCGTCCAGCCAGGCGGATATTTCATCTGGGTCAATGAGGATCCCGAGTCCGCTTTCATTTCGCCGGATCCGGGCAATACCAATTTCTGGCCGCTGCCCGACGATCAGTACGAGGTTCCGCCGAACGACTGGCTGGTGCTGAAGGTGGCGGACAATGCCCAACCCGGCGAATACAACCTGGTTGTCACCAAACCGCACGGCCGCGGACGCTGCCCTCAGGCAGGACAGCCGAAGATCATCGTCGGCTCCGGCACAACCGGAAGCTGACAGCGAAGGCGTGTGGCTTGTTTCGAGTCGGGGCGCCACGCGGCGCCCCGCGCTCTTTGCTGGAAACTCAGCGCTCTGCCTGGGGTGGGGGGCCCTGAATTTCAATGACCGCCAATCCCATCGGCGGAATCGTCAACGTCAGCCGGTGATCGCGGATCGGCGCGCTCTCCGGCTCGCCGAGGTCCGATGCTTTGCGCAACGCGGCGATCTGCTGGTGCGACGGATTTTTCGGGCTGCCCATCTCCTTCCACGCATCGAGCACATCGCCGTGGTGCGCATCGACGCGCCGAATCACAGCGTAAATTCCGTCATCAACGCCGCGCAGGTCGAAGGTGACGGACTTGTCCGATCCGCTGGCGCCCGGCTCGACCAGATTCCAGGCGGCGATCACCAGGGTTCCGTCGGCGCGGCGCGTCACCAGCGCCTCGTCTTTCGGAGCCGGCAGGCGCACGTCGCCCAGTTCGTGCAGCAGCATGAAGTCGTCGTAGGCGGGCTTGGGAATATCGTCTTCGGCGACCAGTCCGTAGCCGCCGTAAAACGGCGTTTTCACCACGCCCTGCTCCTCAAAGACGTCCGAGAAGCTCCAGTACGACATCATCTGCGTCTTGCCGTCGCACTGGCTGATGGTGTCGGCCATCCACGGGCCCATGTAGATGGAGTCGGTGAGCTCCTGCTCGTTCATGTAGGTCGCGTTGAACTCGCTCCAGATGAGCGGAATGTCCGGCCGCGCCGAGTGCACGATCTCCTCGTGCACCTTGTCGACCGCGGCACAAACCATCTGGTGCGGGGCGATGGGGCGATTGTCGTGGAAGACGTTGTCCGATGTGTCGTTGCCGTAGACGTGCGTCGAAACAAAGTCGAGCGGCACGTGGTTCTGCGTCGCGTGCGCAATCATGTCGCCCACCCACGCCGCCTGCGCGGTCGCCGGCCCGCCCACGCGGATGCGCGGGCTCACCGCCTTCAGCGCCCTGGCGGTGTGGTCGTACAGCTCAAAGTAAGTGGGCTGCGCCGGGCGGCCAATCCAGAAATCGATGTTCGGCTCGTTCCACACCTCGAAGTACCACTGCGCGACCTCTTCGATGCCGTAGCGATCGATCAGGTGCTGCGCAAACGCGGTGACCAGCGCGTCCCACTTCGCGTAGTCCTTCGGCGGCGAAGGATAGGGTTTGTACCAGAAAGCGTGCGTCTGCTGCATCGCGGCGAGAGCCTTCGGCATGAAACTGATCTCGACATAGGGACGGATGCCGTTGGCGAGGAGGGCGTCGTAGATCTGGTCGACGTACGACCAGTTGTAGACGGCGTTGCCCTGCGCGTCCTCGCTGTAGACGCCGTTGTCGTCGTCGAAGATGCCGTGGAAGCGGACGTAGCGGAAGTCGGTGGCCTTGCGGACGAGGCGGAGATCGGTTTGGTAATTCCCGCGCAGAACGAGATTGGCGCGGCCCGAGCCGAACATCTCATCCCAGAAATGCGGGAACGGCGTACCGGGCGCGTGTGCGTCGACCACGATCGGGTCCGCGGTTTGCTGCGCGCCGATCGCTCCAGAGGAAATAAGCAGGGTTGCCGCAAGCAGGACCGCAGAGGCGCGTCGCATCGATTCTCTCCGAAGCAGGTTGGTTCCCGGGAACAGAAGAAATGAGTGCGTGAAAGATGGGGAGGGCACCGCGTATACGGCGCCCTCCGAAGGATCAGCTTCAGGGAGGCAATCTAGAAGCTGAAACGAGCCTGAAGATCGACGGTCCTCGATCCGAGCGCGTTGCCTGCCTGCCCGAGATTCGAAGACTGCACATTGGTGGAAAGACTGCTGGGATCGATATTCAGGAGGTTAAAGGCGTTGAACAAGTTGGCCTTGATCTCGAAGTTGGCGCCTTCTCCGATCACCCGCATCTTCGGCAAGCCGAAAGCCTTGGCGATATTGAGGTCCACGTCGCGATAGTCAGGCCCCGGCATATAGTTGCGGCCGGCTCCCGGCGGAATGAGCACCGTCGATGTTTGTCCCGCATTGTCGGTGATCACGCTCGAAAAATCGGGCACGAAGAAATAGTTGTCGGAGAACTCATTGTTGTTGGTCCCCGTGTTCATCGTTCCAGGATCGGGGAAGTTGCTGCCTGTCTCAAACGCCTGATTGCTCGTCTTGCGGCTCGCCGTGCCCAGATAGGCGGGGCGCAGGCTGGGATACCCATAGTTGCAAACGTTGCAATAGAACTGATGCGGCGCAGTGTAGCTCGGCGTCCAGCCATATCCCGTGTGCAGCGTAAGAATGCCGCTCAGCGACCATCCGCCGGCGACCTTCTCGGCCCACGAATGGCTGCCATGGAAGAAGACCGGCTGCCATACGCCGAAGAGCTTGAAGTACTGGTTGATGTCGAAGTCGGATCGGCCATAGGCGTACTTTGTGTCGTAAATATACGGGCTGCGGAAGTACGGGCCGGAGTTGGTATCGAAGCTGTGAGCCCAGGTGTCCTGAGCCTCCAGCGAGAAGGTATGCGTGAACTGATGCTTGACGGTGGCCAGCATCATGTTGTTGTTCGAGCGGCCCTGATTCCCGAAGGTATTGACGCTGTTCACCAGCGGATTCAGCGGGTCGCCGTTCACCACTCCGTAGCCATTGGCATCGTAGTTGAACATCAGGTGATGGCCTGAGCTGCCCATATAGCCCAGCGTGAAGACCCACGCCTGGCCGAACTGCTGCTCCACTTCGAGGGAATAGTGTTCCTCATACTCCGTGGACAGATTGTTCGACAATGCATTCAGGTTCGCGCCGCCCGCGGTCGGCAGGCCGGCGCTGTTGAACGATGTAATCGCGCTGGGATTCGCCGGGAATCCGTTGATGTCGGTCGGGCTGCTGGAGATGGCGTAGATGATGTTGGGATTGATGTTCGTGGGGCTGGTGCTGGTCCCCGGGACCGAGCTGGTTCCCGGCGGGTTGTAGTCGTTGGCATTCGCGTTGGCAATCTGTTCCTCGTTGTAGTTGAGGCCGTAACCACCGCGAAGCACCGTCCTGTTGTGCAGGAAACCAGGAGCCCAGTTGAATCCCACCTGCGGTCCGAAGTTCAGCTTCTGCGCATTCCACGCGCCGATTTTCGTCTTCAGGCTAATGTCGGTCAGGTAGCTCGATCCGCTGCCAAACCGCAGCACGCCGGCGTTGTTGTCTTTGTCGGTGAGCGGTCCGAAATACGAGTAGCGGAGTCCGGCCGTCACCGTCAGGTTGGGCCGAACCTTCCAGTCATCCTGGAAGAAGATGCCCAGCATGTTCTCACGATTGTCGTTGCGATATCCGCCGGGGATGCCGGTCGTCGCCTGGAACGGGCCACCCTCAGCTTCCGGAGCGTCGTTCAGAAAATCCCACAGGTTGTAGAAGGTGTAGTTGGGCGCGCCGATCGGATCGTTCAGATAGTAAAGCCGCGTCCAGTCGAAGCCCATCTTCATCGTTTGGGTACTGAGCACCTTGGTGAGAACGTCGCGGTAGCTGTAGGTCCACTGGTCCAGGTGGGAAGGCGCCGATTCGCCAAGAGACCCGAGGGCAACGTTTCCGAACTGCGGGATGGAATCCTGCGGCAGGCCGAACGGGGCCTGCGGATTGGTGTTCAGCTCGTTCCACCGCCATCCGGCGGCGTTGGCGCGGGCCTCGTTGAGAAGCGTCGGGGAGAAGATGTGGTTCCAGATCCCGGAAAAAGCGTCGTTGATCTGGTCGTGGTGGAAGATCTGGTAGCCGAGGCCGCCGTTGTAGAACGTCAGCGACGACGGAACCCAGTAGATGGCAAAGGTGGCGTGATCTTTGGCGGTGATGTCCGCATCCAGCCGGCCGTTGTACTGCTTGAAGTCGCTGCTCCTGGGGCTGCTGAGGCTGTATTTGGCGATGTCAGGCACGTTCGACAGGCCGTTGCCGACGCCGGGATTGGCGCTGCTGACGTAGGTGAGGTCCTGCTTGCCCAGTCCATTGGTCAGCGGAGAGCCGATGTTCAGACCCTGGCCAGGGATGGTGACGCAGTCCACGCCTTCGGTGAGGCCGGCATCGTCCTTGCAGTTTGCCGAGCCGATCACAGTTCCGTTCACCGCGGCCTTGGGAAACGTCAGATAGGTCGAAGAGATGCTGCCGGAAGGCCCCAGACCGGCGAACTGCGTGGTCGGGTACCATCCGGTGCTGGTGGAAGGCACCGATTCGCTCTGGCCTTCATAAGCAAAGAATGCAAAGAGCCTGTTCTTCCAGATCGGGCCTCCGATGCTGCCGCCCCACTGGTTATAGCGATCTTCATCGCGCTGCAGGCCCCGCTCGCTCGCCGTCAGTTTGTCTCCCGTGGTGGGATCGACGGACTGTACAGAGGAGGCTCCGTTCCAGCGCTGATACGCGTTTAAGCCCGGCCGCATGATCTGGACGAAGAAGCTGCCATGGAGGTCGTTGGTGCCGCTCTTCGAGGTGATCTCGGTAAGGGCTCCTGAAAAACGCCCATTCTCCGCGTCGTACTGGTTGGTCAGGATTCTGACGTCGCTGACCGAATCCTCGCTGGGAGTGATGATGGTCGCTCCGCCCCACACCGCGCTCTCGGTGCTGATGCCGTCGATGGAATAGCCGTTGGTCTGAAACTGACCCCCGTTGGTGTTGGCAGAAGCGCCGTTTTCCGTAGCGAAGATGCTGCTGGAGTGTCCGAGATTGCCGCCGCCGTTGGAGGAAGCTCCGGTCTGCGTGCCGGGAGACTGGAAGCCGCCGCCGCCGGCCTGTTGCGAGCCGTCGGCCAGAGCTCCGGGCGCCAGTTGTACGAGGCTGGTGACGTCGCGTCCGAAGATTGGGGTGTGCTCGATTTCATTATCCGAGATCGATGCACCGCTGTTCGCAGTCTCGGTGTCCAGAGCCGGCGTGGCCGAGCCGTTCACCGTGACCGTCTGCGCCTCAGCGCCCACCGTCATCTGGACGTTGACGGCGTTTGGCTGTTCGGGAATCAGCTTGAGGTTGGAGATGACTTTTTGCTCGAAGCCCTTCATGGTGACGACGAGGGTGAACGTGTCCGGCGGCAGCGCGTTGAAGTTGAAGACGCCCTGTGCATCGCTGGTCGCGATCCGCTTCTCGTTGGTGCCATTGTCGGTCAGGGTCAGTGAGGCGCCGGGAATGACTGCGCCGGAGCTGTCGGTCACGACACCCTGAATCGCGGTGCGGAACTGCGCGTGGAGCGCCGGAGTGAGGCAGAAGATAGCGGCGATCAGGAGAAGATTCGAGAGAAGCGTTCGCGCGCTGAGACTCGGCCTGGGTTGCGCGCAGGCACGGGTGTTCCGCGCAGAGCGGAAGAGTTCCGCGGGATGGACTTGCATGTTGGCTCTCCTTCAAATTCGTGCATAAGCAGCCGTTGATGTAACGCCTGTCCACTGGGATGCCCGCAGGCGTTCAGAAGTGTCGAAAATCGGTTGCCGATCTTTGGCTGAACAGCGCAACCGTTTGTGCTCCCTTGCGCAAACGGTTGCGCTACGGTTACGATGGGTACCATTTGGCGAGGACGGCTGTCAAGCCAACGCCGGATTCCCCAGGTTCCGTCTCGGGCACAGGCCGCAGGGCGCCCCGGAGGAACCACAGAAATTCTCATCAGCGAATCGCAACGCACCATCAATATCGGTCATCTTCCAGGTACGATGGGCTGAGTCACAAAGCGCAGGCCGTAAGGCAGAGGACCCTGGCACCGAACCGGCGATACCGGGCCGAATGGCAGCGAGAAGCAGCACGCTCTATGCGAGGCCGACGACCATCTGAAGGAAATCCGCTCCCGAAGAGCGGCGGAGACGCCCGCCTTCCTGGCGCGCGCCGCAACGTTGGCATTCGCGAGCTGGCGGCGCACCTCGATCTTTCGCCGACCACCGTCTCGCGCGTGCTCAACCACTCGGGCGGCGCCTTTCGCATTGCCGAGAAGACGCAGGAGCGGGTCATCCGCGCGGCCGCTCTCCTCAACTACGAGCCCAACGCGTTTGCGCGCGGCCTGCGCAAGCGGCGCAGCTTCACCATCGGCGTGATGGTGCCGGAGATCAGCGAAGGCTATTCAGCCCAGGTCCTGGGCGGCATTGAAGACGCGCTGCTGCAGGAGGAATTCTTCTATTTCGTGGTGAGCCATCGCCACCGCGCCGATCTGCTGGAGGGCTATCCGCGGCTGCTCCTCTCGCGCGCCGTGGAAGGTATGATCGCGGTTGATACCCCCATCGATCAGGACGTGCCGGTCCCGGTGGTCGCCGTCTCCGGGCACAGCCGCAAGCACCATGAGGTGACGATTGAGCTCGACCACCTGAGCGCGGCGCGCTTCGCGCTGGAGCACCTGCGCGATCTGGGGCACCGCCGCATCGCTTTCATCAGGGGGCAGAGTTTCAGTTCCGACACGCGCGTGCGCTGGAATGCAATTCGCAGAGTCTGCGCCGATCTTGGCCTGCGCATTCATCCTGAACTGGTGGTGCAACTGGAAGGGACCGCCCCCGGCAGCGAGCCGGGTTACGCGGCGGCGCGCCGGTTGCTGAGCACGAGACCTCGCTTCACGGCGATCTTCGCCTTCAACGATGCGTCGGCGATGGGCGCGATCGCCGCGCTGCACGAAGCGGGGATGCACGTGCCCCGCGACGTCTCGGTAGTGGGCTTCGACGATATCCCCAGCGCAGCGACGATGCACCCCAGCCTGACCACCGTACGCCAGCCCCTGCGCGAGATGGGGCAATCGGCGGCGGCGACGCTGCTGCGGCTGATTCGCAGCGCGCCGAGCCGGCCGGAAGTGCAGTCGATTCTGGTGTCGCCCACGTTTATTCGCCGGCACTCGACGGCGAAAGCCGCAACGTCGTAGCGCCGCGATTGCGGCGCTTAGTGCGCGATCACGTCGATGGCGACGGGGGCGTTGCGGGGCGGGAAGCAGGTGCTGTTGTCGCAGGCCTGGTAGCGCAGCGCGCCCTGGATCAGGCGATTGCCGGGCTGCGCGGTCATGTGCATCCTGAGCACAAATTCGCCGGAGTAGATGCTGAGCTTCTGCGATGGATCGGCGGGGAACGCGAAGTCGGTGCCGTCGGGGAAATCGACGGCGGCGATCTTCACGCCGGTGGGCTCGGCGACGATCAGCTCGGTGCGGATGAGGCTCTTCTGCCGCGGCGTATGCGAGTTGATGTGCAGCCCGTTGGCGACGCGGAAGTGCAGGTCGACGGTTTGTGCGCTGCCGCCCTGCACCGTCACCTGCTGCGGGTAAAGAAAGTGCACGAGCTGCTGGTTGGGGCCGCCGGGGTTGTCGGAGCTTTGCCACGGCAGAGCCTGCGAGCACGCGGCCGCCGCAGCGACGGCCAGCGCCGCAACCGCAAAATAGCTGTACCGGAATTTCATGATCAGTTTCATGAAGGGGCTCCGCTCTGGATGGCCTTTTTAATGTTGGCCTCAATTTCGTTGCGGGGCGCGAGGCCGACCGTCGACGCCACCACCTTGCCGTTGCGATCGATGAAGAACGTCGCCGGCAGCGCGTCGAGTCCGCCCCACGCATCTTCGACCGACGCGGCGTCGATGAGCACCGGGTAGTTCATGTGCATCTTCGCAGCGAAGTCGGAGATGTCGCGCTTCTCGGTGAAGAGCTTCGCGGGATCCT
>DATJTG010000144.1:0-2553 GCA_035503555.1 Acidobacteriaceae bacterium
CGCAAGCGGCCCTTCCACACCATCATTCCAGGGTTCATGCAGCGCGGCGACGAGCACATCGGCTTCGGAATTATGGGCGGGATGAATCAGCCGCTGGCGCACGCGCAGTTCGTCTCGAACGTGGTGGATTACGGGATGAACATCCAGGCCGCGATGGAGGAGCCGCGCTTCACCGTGCATCCGCAGCTCGGATGTCACATCGTCATCGAGAACCGCGTCGGCCAGGACTCTCTTGACGCACTGACGGCGAAAGGTCATCTGCTGGAAGTGCGGGGAGAATACACGACGCGCATGGGCCGCGGGCAGGCCGTGCTTTACGACGCCAAGACCGGCGTGAAGTATGGGGCGTCCGACCCGCGCGCCGACGGCGCAGCGGTGCCGGAATCGCCGAAGGGGCTGCTGGGAAAATAGCGGCTCCCCTCTGGAAAACCCGGGCGGCGAAAAGGCGAAGATCGGCGTAAACTCAGGCCATGCTGCAGTCGGGTGGATTCTGGTTGATCGCCGGCCTTCTGGTCGGCGGGGTTCTCGCATGGATTCTGGCAAGGAGCCGCGGCAGCGCGACGGCGGGCGACCTGCCCGCGCGGCTGGCGCAGGCGACGGCAGAAATTCAGGACAAAATTCGCCAGCTGGAGCAGGCGCGGGAGCGCGAGACGGCTGAGCGCGAGAAAGCGGCCCGCGCTGGCGCCACGGTGGATGCGCTGTCGGCGCAGTTGGAAGACCTGCGCGCGGAATTTGAAAAGGCCCGCATAGAGAGCGAGCGGGTGCGCGCCGAGGGCCATGCTGCCCGCGTGGAGGCCGCGGAGATGCGGACCGCGCTCGAGAGCGAGCGCACGAAATCCGAAGAGAAGATCGCCGTGCTGACGCACGCGCGCGAGGAGCTGAGCAACCAGTTCAAGGCGCTGGCCAACGAAATCCTGGAGCAAAAATCGAAGGCGTTCACCGAGCAGAACCAGACGAACCTGACGAATCTGCTGACGCCGCTACGCGAAAAATTCGGGGAATTTCAGCAGAAGGTCGAATCGCTCGAGAAAGACGGCATCACCGGACGCACGGAACTGCGTTCGCAGATCGACAACCTGAAGACGCTGAACGAGCGCTTATCGGCGGACGCGGCGAATCTGGTGACCGCGCTGAAGGGGTCGTCGAAAACCCAGGGCGACTGGGGCGAGTTTGTGCTGGAGAAGCTACTGGAGTCGGCGGGACTGCGCGACGGGCACGAATATCGCGTGCAGTCGAGCTTCACGCGCGACGACCGCACACGCGCGCGGCCTGATGTGATTCTCGATCTGCCTGGTGGCCGGCATCTGGTCATCGACGCCAAAGTGTCGCTGAGCGACTACGACGGATATTGCGCGGCAGACGACGAGATCTCGCGCGAGGCGGCGCTCAAACAGCACATCGCGTCGATGCGGGCCCATATCCGCGAGCTCGCGCAGAAGAATTACCAGGCGCTGTACGGGCTGAACTCGCTCGATTTCACCGTGATGTTCGTGCCCATCGAGCCCGCATTCATGCTGGCTCTGGCTCACGAGGGCGGCCTGTGGCAGGAGGCGTGGGATCGCAATGTCCTGCTCGTCAGCCGCACCACGCTGCTCTTTGTGCTACGCACCGTGGCGCAACTGTGGCGGCAGGAGCAGCAGACGCGCAACGTGCAGGAAATTGTGCGGCGCGGCGGTGAGCTCTACGACAAGCTGGCCGCGTTTGCGAAAGACCTGCAGGACGTGGGCAGGAGCCTCGACGCGGCGCGCGCGAGCTTCGACGAAGCCCAGAAGAAGCTGGCGACGGGACGAGGGAACGCCATCCGCCAGGCCGAGCTGCTCAAGGGTCTCGGCGTGCAGCCGGCGAAGACCATGCCTCTCGCTTTGGTGGAACAGGCGATGGATGGCGTGGCTCTGGAGCTGGCAGCGCAGGCCGACGAGGCAGAGTGATCGCCCCAATTCCACGGGCCGGATACCCGGGCGCGTTGGTGTTGCTTTTGTATCAGCGGTACGAGTTTGATCGTGCCGCAAGAGTTTCATAACAGATTGGGCTTTATCCCCTGGGGGGCGCTCTTTGCTGCCCGGAATCGTTCTCCGCCTGCTGTGACGTCGTGCCCAGGCAGGTCTAAACGCTATTTCGATGTGCGTTCTTCGCCCGATCCCGAGGGGAACGATCCCGTGGCGTGCTGACCGGCAGGCGTGGCGGGATGTCTTTCGCCCTGATGCGTCTCGGTGTTGCTGCGAACCGCGCGCTGCTGCGACTCGTTATCGTGGGCCGCCTGTCCATGGTGCGGCTCGTTGGGCGGCTCAACGGGGTGCACTGAGGTGGAGGGCTTGTGGGTAGGCGCGCTTTCCTGCTCAGGATTTTTCTCGGATGAAGAAGCCATCGGCGCACCTCGGCAAAAGATTTGGGGCGCGTAGGGCGTCCCTCTTCGCTTGGATGCGGCCGAAGTCTCCGCGCCGAACTCTGTAGGTCTTACGGCTTCGAATCCGTCCCGCTGCGATCGGATCGCCCCACCTTGCGATACGCCGTCCGCGCAACGTAGTTCTTGTTCGGTCCGGTGACGGTGTGCTC
>DATJTG010000145.1:0-8268 GCA_035503555.1 Acidobacteriaceae bacterium
TGAGCGAAGACGACGGCAGAGAACAGAAAAACTCCGCATCCTGCGCGGCCTTCAGATCCGTCGCGTCGAGGCCGTACAGCTCGTCGACGGTCAGGGTCGCGTGTTGAACAGCGCCCTGCGCGCCGGCTATGGAGTTCGCGATACCGTCGAAAGCAGACGCCACCGCGGCAATGGTCTGCGCCCTCACCGCCGCCGCATCTCCGGCCTGAACATGCTCCGCCAGCGCCAGCGCCGCCTGCTGCAGCTGGGTCCGATCCGCCGCAGCCATCTGCGACTGCGTGGTACAGGTCACTGCGTACGCCGGCGCGGTCAGCGCCAGCAAAAGAATCGCACCTGTTCTCCTGACGGTGTCGATTCCTGGATGGCGACCCATCGTTTTCGTTCCTTCCGGCAGCAGTATGAGCGAAAGTGAATCACTGCTAGTCTAGTACAGTGATTGGGGAATCCGCGGGCGCCGCACGGCCCGCCTCGCGCTGACCATTTCGATGCTTGTCCGGCACATCGCGCGCATCCTGCCCTTCCTCGCCGCCCCGCTGCTCTCCGCAGCGTGTGCGGCCCAGGTCATGGGTGCGCCCGGCACCTTGCCGAACGGGCGCCGTTTCCCGATAGTTCCGGGCCAGCAGATTCCGCCGGCGACGACCCTCCAGCCGCAAACGAGTCCGCAGGCGCCGGTGGCGCAACCGGGACAACCTGCGGCCGCACCCGTGGCGCCGGCAACTCTCGCCACACCGCCGTCGCTGCTCGATAAGCCTGCGCAGCCGGCCATCATTCAGTTCGCGGGAAAGCGCCTTACCGTCACCGCCGACAATTCCAGTCTGACCGACATCCTGCACCAGCTGTCTTCATCCAGCGGCATGACCATCGACGGCCTCGACAAGGACAGCCGCGTCTTCGGTACCTACGGCCCCGGCGATCCTCGCGAGATCCTCAGCGAACTGCTCGATGGCGCCGGTTACAACGTGATGATGGTCGGCGGTACTGCGGCGGGGACGCCGCGACAGCTTCTGCTCTCGGCCCGCAGCAACGCCCCTATCACCCAGGGTGCCAGTGCTCCGCCCGAGTCGGACGACGATCAGGAAGACACCGTGATGCCGCTGAACAACTACCCGGGAGCCGGGGAGATTCAGCCTCGTCCTCCCATGCCGCCGCAACCGCAGCAAAACCCCAACGGGGGCGTGAGAACGCCGCAGCAGATGCTTCAGGAGATGATGCAGCAGCGCCAGCAAATGCAGCAGCAACAACAGCAGCAACAGCAGAATCCGCAATGAGCGCGAACTGCGATAAGCGAAAGGGACAACCTACAGGCGAGACACAGTAAAGCCAAGGGTGCGGTTCCGTTGGCGCTTCTGTGTGTTTTCGCTTCTGGCTTTTGCTTGCCTTTTCTTGCCTGCAGCCTTTTGCTTACAGTTTTCGCTGACAGTTTCTTGATTACAAATTCTCGCTATCCCTTCGGCCTGGGCCAGCGCGCTTCGATGGTCGTCGAAATACCGCCGCGGGGCCGGAAATCGCCCTTCACCACGGCCCACACAGGATCGCAGGCCTTCACTACGTCTTCCAGCACCTGGTTCACCACGTTCTCCTGAAAAATTCCCAGATTCCTGTACGTGAACAGGTACTCTTTCCAGGACTTCAGTTCGAGGCAGCGCTCCCGCGGCATGTACCGCAGGGTGATTGTGCCGAAATCAGGCAGGCCGGTCTTTGGACATACCGAAGTGAACTCCGGGTCGTCGATCACGATTTCGTAGGCAGGAAACTGGTTCGGCCAGGTTTCGATTGCCGGAAAGTCGAAATCAAGCCCGGCTTTGGCGTGTTCGTCCGTGTAGCGCTGAGGGAGAGCCATCCTCCCATTTTACGGTCCCGCTTCTTCGCACCGGTTCATCGGTCGGAACGGCTTCCCCTCGGCCCTCGATGACGCCCCGTTCATCCTGAGGTAACCCACCCGCAACGCTCACATTTTCAGAAGCCTAAGGCTGCCTGATGAAGTCTTATATACTGACAAACGGTCCTGGTGAATGACAGCGAGTCCTGCAAGGTCTAACACGGCGCGTTACTGGGTTATTGCCGCCGTGGCGCTCATCGCGATTTTCTATGGAATCCACATGCTGACGCGGGGCAAACTGCCCGTCCGCGTCGCTGTGGCCACCATCGGCAATCTCACGAAAACAAGCGCTACGAACGGCAAAGTGCAACCGCAGTCCTACTTCGAGTCCCACGCCCCTTACCCCGGTATTATCAAGCACTTATACATCCACGAGGGGCAAGAGGTCGCCGCCGGCACGCTCCTTCTGGCCATGGACGACAGCCAGGCTCAATCGCAGGCGGCCACGGCGCTGGCGGCTCTCAAGGGCGCCCAGGCCGCGTGGCAGGCAGCTCAGCACGGCGGCACAGCCGAAGAGCGGCTCTCGCTGACGGGCGACCTCCAGAAGGCCACCATCGATCGCGATCAGGCGCAGCGCGACCTCGCCGCCCTCCAGAAGCTCCAGGCCACCGGCGCAGCGTCGCCCAGCGAAGTAGCCGCAGCGCAGCAGCGGCTCGACGCCGACAACGCTTCGATCCAGACGCTGCAGCAGCGGCAGACGTCGCGCTACGACGCCGCCGATCTGGCGCATGCCAAAGCCAACCTTGATGAGGCGGAGGCCGCCTACACTGCGGCGCAGGACGCAATCCATCAGGCCATTGTGCACGCGCCCTTCGCCGGAACGGTCTACTCTCTGCCGGTTTCCCAGACGGAATTCGTTCAGCAGGGCGAACTGTTGCTGGCGATGGCCGACCTCAGCAAGCTCGAGGTGACAGCCTACTTTGACGAGCCGGAAATCGGTGATCTCGCCGTTGGCCAGCAGGCGACCATTGCGTGGGACGCGCGCCCCGATGAGATCTGGCACGGACATGTCACGCGCCTGCCGTCGACCGTCATCACCTACGGAACCTCGCGCAACGTAGGTCCGGCTCATGTTTCCATCGACGATCCTGACGGCGCGCTGCTGCCCGACGCGAATGTTCGTGTAACCATCACCGTCTCCAGTCAATCCAACGTACTGATCGTGCCCCGTGAGGCGCTTCACAGCCAGCAGGGATCGAACTACGTCTATCGCGTCGAAGGCGATACTTTGCATCGGGTGCGCGTGACTTACGGCAGTCTCAACACCGACGAAGTGCAGATCGTGAGCGGGCTCAAAGCCGGAGACAAGGTGGCCCTCACCACCACCAATGGTCAGCCGCTGCTCGACGGCGAGCCCGTCAAGGTCGTGGATTAGGCCGGAGAGGCGAGCGAGACAGTTCGCAGAAGAAACTGGAGGAGAAGTTTTGCGGAAGTTGCAGTTCATCAGCGGAGGCCTGCTTGCGCTGTCGGCCGTGTTGGCATGGGGGATGTCCGCCGTCGCCGCCGATCCGGTGCGGGCGGCGCTGAATCAGGGCCACGCCGACGAAGCCCTGCAGACGCTCAACTCCGTACTGGCGCAAAATGCCGCCGACCCCGAGGCCCACAACCTCCGCTGCCGCGTTTACTACCAGGAAGAAGCCTGGGACCGCGCGATTGCCGATTGCGAAGCGGCGGTCCGGCTCGATCCCTCCCGCAGCAATTACCACCTCTGGCTGGGCCGCGCCTACGGACAGAAAGCCCAGCACGTTTCGCTCTTTACCGCGTTTAAGCTCGCGCGCAAAGTTTCCGCTGAATTCCAGCAAGCCGTGCAGCTGGACCCGGGAAACGCCGACGCCCTCGCCGATCTGGGCGAGTACGACGTGGAAGCGCCCGCCATCGTGGGCGGCGGTCTCAGCCACGCTGTAGCCCTCGTCCCGCAACTGCGCGCCGCGAGCCCCTCGGCAGCCCTTAATCTGCAGGCCCGCATCGCTGAATCCCAGCACGATTACGACACCGCGGAGTCCTGCTACAAGTCAGCCATTGGGCAAGCGCAGTACACAGCCGGCGCCTGGATGGACCTTGCGGCCTTTTACCAGCGCCACGGCCGTACCGACGACATGGTGGCCGCTGCACATACCGGCGCTTCCCTCGACCGCCGTCACGGAACTGCGCTTGTGGATGGCGCGGCCAGCCTGACACAGGCGCATCGCGAGCCGCAGGTTGCCATCCAGTGGCTCCAGCTTTACCTTAACTCCCGCGCACAAACTGAAGATGCGCCCTCGTTTGCCGTGCGTGCAAAGCTCGCTGGCCTCCTCGCTCAGCAGGGCGATGCAGCCGGAGCCGAGCAGCAATTGGCGGCTGTCCATGCGGCTGCTTCCGGATATCGCGCGAAGGTGACGGCGCTCGCCGCCGACGCGGGGCGCTAACGTTAGACTCAAAACAATGCCCATCGCGGAGCGGCTTTTCCCGGCAACTCGAATCCTTTCGGCATTGGTCCTCCTGCTGTTCGCGATGACGCTGCCCGGCGCTGCATCCGCGCAGATTTCGCTTTCTACCGCGGTCGATCTGGCGGAGAAGTCCAGCCCCGCCGTCCGCTCCGCCGAAGCGAACGTCCGCAAAGCCTGGGCAACGCTCTCAGAGACCAAGGACGCCTATTACCCGACCGTTGATCTCGGCTCCTCCATCGGGCCGCCGCCGTACGGGTTTCCGCTGGGCAATCCCGACATTTACGACATCGATGCCCAGTCCCTGGTTTTGTCCTTCTCGCAGCCGGACTATATTCGTGCCGCCCGCGTGGGCATCCACGCCGCCACGCTGAACTGGAAAGACCAGCAGCAGCAGGTCGCCCTCGATGTCTCGCTCGATTACGTTGAACTCGACCATGACCTGGCGGAGATTGCGGCTCTGAACGAAGAGAACTCCTACGCTGAAGAGCTCGTCACGGTAGAGAAAGACCGCGTCGGCGCCGGTGTCGATCCGCGCGTGAACCTCCTTCAGGCTCAGTTAACGGACGCGCAGGTGAATGAAAAGCGCATCCAGCTGGAAAACGATGCCGACGAAATGCGGCTGAAGCTCGCGCACCTGACCGGCCTGCCCCTCGACGGGCTGCACACCGATACGGCGAGCATTCCCGCTGCCCCGGCGATCGGCGATCAGGGGCCCTCGGACAAGGATCTGGCCGACAACAACAGCGGGGTCGCCTCGGCTTACGAGAATGCGCGCTCTCGCTTTCTGGCCGCACATGGCGATGAACGGCAGGTCAATCGGCCTTCGATCGGCTTTGGCTTGAAATACCAGCGCTTTGCCAAGTTCCAGGATTTCGCCTCGTACTATCACAACTTCCAGCAGAACAACATCAGCGCCGGCATTCAGCTGACCTTTCCTTTGTATGACCGGTCGCTTCGAGCCAAGGCCCGCGAATCCGCGGCCGACGCAGCGGTAGCGCAGGCGCAGGCCGACCTGGGCCGCGACAAGCTGAGCGAAGAAGTATTAGCCGCCCGTCGCAGCGTTCGCGAAATAGCCGCGGAGCAAAAGGTGGCGGAGATCACGAGTGAGTTGGCGCAGGAACAGCTCAAAACGGTCGACGCCGAACTGACCAATGGCCCCGGCGCTCCGGGCGCGCAGCCTGTTGCGCCCTCTGCCGCGCAAAAGGCCCACATCGACGAGCGGGAGAAGTACGAAGACCTGCTCGATGCCAACTTCTCGCTGATGAAGGTGGAATTGAACTTTCTGCGCATGACGGGCCAGATAGAGAACTGGGTGCATGGCACGGCCAAGTAGCTGAAAGTGCGGATTTTCTCCGCAATCGCCAGATTTCGCGCATCCTTTTTGCAAACGTTCGTGCATCCCTGAATCCCGGTGGTTCCGGTAAACTAAAAGCTGACCATTATGCCCCTGAAGACACTCTTACTGAACCCTCCGTCGTTCGAGAACTTTGACGGTGGCGCCAGCTCGCGCTGGCCCGCGACTCGCGAAATCGAGTCCTACTGGTATCCGGTGTGGCTGGCCTATCCGGCGGGCATGCTGGAGGGCGCGCGGCTGCTCGATGCCAATCCGCATCATGTCTCCTGGCAGCAGGTCAGCGACATATTGAAGGACTACGAGTTCCTGGTCCTCTTTACCAGCACCATCGGCTGGTCGGGCGATCTGAAGATGGCCCAGGTGCTGAAGGACACGCACCCGAAGCTCAGGATTTGCTTCGTTGGGCCGCCGGTCACCACCGATCCGGACAAGGCTTTGAACGACTGCCATGCCATCGACTTCGTCTGCCGGCGCGAATTTGACTACTCGGTAGTGGAATACGCCAACGGCAAGCCGCTCGATGAGATCCTCGGCATCAGCTATCGCAGGAACGGCGAGGTCGTGCACAATCCCGACCGCCCGCAGGTCGAGAACCTGGACGCGATGCCCTGGGTGACCGACATCTACAAGCGCGATCTCGACGTCACGAAGTACAACGTCCCCTTCCTGCTCCATCCGTACGTCGCTCTTTACTCCACGCGCGGCTGCCCGGCGCAGTGCACCTTCTGCCTGTGGCCGCAGACGCTCAGCGGACACGCCTGGCGCAAGCGCTCCAGCGACGATGTGGCCGCCGAAATGGCGCACGCGAAGGAGATCTTCCCGAATGTGAAGGAGTTCTTCTTCGACGACGACACCTTCAACATCCAGAAGGCCCGCACCATCGAGCTGTGTGGCAAGCTCAAGCCGCTCGGCCTGACGTGGTCGTGCACCTCGCGCGTGACTACCGATTACGACACGCTGAAAGCCATGCGCGAAGCCGGATGCCGCCTGCTGATCGTCGGGTTCGAGTCGGGCGATCCGCAGATCCTGAAGAACATCAAGAAGGGCGCAACGGTCGAGCGCGCCCGCGACTTCGCCCGCGACTGCCACAAGCTGGGCCTGACGATCCACGGCGACTTCATCCTCGGCCTGCCCGGCGAGACGAAGGAATCGATCCGCAACACGATCAACTTCGCGAAGACGCTGGACGTGGAAACGATTCAGGTCTCCATCGCGCATGCCTTCCCCGGCACCGAGTTCTACGAGTTCGCGCGCGCCAACAACTTCATCACCAACCAGAGCATGAGCGACGGCGGCGGACACCAGCTGGCGCACATCGAGTACCCCACGCTGCCGACCGAGTACGTGCTGGAGATGGTGAACAAGTTCTACGACGAGTACTTCTTCCGGCCGAAGGCCGCGTGGCGCGTGGTAAGCAAGGCCATCGCCAACCGCGACCTGAAGCGGCTGTACATCGAGTCGAAGTCGTTCCTGAAGCTTCGCTCCGAGCGCAACAAGCTCGTCCGCGACAGCAAGGCAAAGAGCCCTGCGGCCGCGAACGCCGAAGCGTAACCAGCGCGGAGCTGCCAGCGAGCAACGCTCAGCGAAAGGCTGTCAGCGAAAGACATCCAGCAGGAAGCTGTCAGCGAACAACTTTCAGAAAGACGCTGTCAGCGGTGAAGCAGTGAGCGAACACCCGTGAGTGCATCGGAGCCGCCGGGGACCACTTCGGCGGCTTTCGATTTTTGAGTCTGATTTTTGGTTTACAGCATCTTCCTTTGGAGTGCTTTTGCTTGCGGTCTTTCGCTTACAGTTTCTTGCTTAGAGCTTTTTGCTTATCGTCTCCCGCTGAACGCTTCTCGCTGAACGCTTTTTGCTCACAGTTTTCGCTTGCAGTTTTTTGCTGGCAGTTTTTCGCTTACAGTTTCTTGCTTAGAGCTTTTTGCTTATCGTCTTTTGCTGACAGTCTCTCGCTGAACGCTTTTTGCTAACCGTTTCCCGCTTGCTCCTGGCATGTCTTTTCGCCGCTATCTGGTACTCGCGATCGTCACCCTGACTGCATCCTGCGGCGATACGTTTCTGGCGCGCGGCATGAAGACGCTGCCGCCGGTCTCGCTCCATCACCCGCTGGAACTGATCCACGCGATTTTCTCGCCGTGGGTCGCGGCAGGCATCGTTCTGCTGATCGGATTCTTCGCGTCGTACCTGACGGCGCTGTCGTTTGCCGATCTCACTTACGTGCTGCCGGCCACGTCGCTGGGCTACGTCATCATGACCATCCTCGCGCACTGGTGGCTGCATGAGCACGTGTCCCCCTGGCGCTGGCTCGGCGTGCTGTGCATTACCGCGGGCGTGGGATTCGTAACCCGCGGCCCGGCCTACACGAACACCCGGGAGCCGGAGCCCGTTGCCGCTGAGCCCGCCGCCGCGAAACTGGCGAATCCGCAGGAGGTGTCGCGGTGAACGCGTTCAGCGGGGTGATGGCGACCATCGCGATGGTGCTGGCCATCGTGATTTCGGCGACGGCGGGCGATGTGCTGACCGCTTCGGCCATGCGGCAGATCGGCGACCTCGACATCATCCGGGAGCGCAGCGGATTGGGCGGAGCCGCGACCGCGGTCGTCACCAAC
>DATJTG010000146.1:0-14714 GCA_035503555.1 Acidobacteriaceae bacterium
CTAGGCAGCCATGGCCAACGTTCTCGATTTACGGCGTCGCATCCGCAGCGTGCGCAACACGCGGCAGATCACCAAGGCCATGAAGATGGTCTCGGCGGCCAAGCTGCGGCGCGCGCAGGAGCGCGCCGTCGCCGCCCGTCCTTACGCCGCCATGCTGGCCAGCGTGCTCGAATCGCTGAAGCGCCGCGCCGACATTTATGACCCCGCCACCGGCGAGGTGCGCCACCCGCTGCTCCTCACGCGGCCTGAGAAGCGCATCCTTCTGGTCGTCGTCTCCGGCGACAAGGGTTTTGCCGGCGCATTCAATACCAACATCTTCAAGGCCGCTGCCACCTTCATCGTCGAAAGCCGGGACAAAGAGGTCGACATTGAAGCGATCGGGCGCAAGGGCCGCGATCTCTTCCGCCGCCGCTATCCCGCCGCCCAGTTTGCCGAGGCGGCCGACGAGCACACCCGTCCCGAGCGCACCCGTGCGAACGCTGTCGAAGTGATCCCGACCGAAGCCACCCCGCTCGAGCGCCTCAACTTCGACGCCGTCCGCGAAGTCTCCGCGGAGATTGTCGAGCGCTATATCCACGAGGAAATCGACGCGGCCTATCTCGTCTACAACGAGTTCAAGTCGGTCATCCAGCAGCGCGTGGTCGTCGAGCGCGTGCTGCCCATCCTCTCGCTCAGCATGCATGAGGTGGAGAAGGCGCAGGAGCCAACCCTCGAAGAGCGCGAGCGCGCCGCCGAAGCCGCCATTTCCGCGGGGGTCAGCCTCTATCCCCACGAGGCCGAAGCCGCGCAGAAGCAGCTCGAAGACGAGGCAAAGCATTTCGGCACCGCCGAGGTCGACTACATCTACGAGCAGCCGCCCCACGAGATCTTCGCTAACGTGCTGCCGCGCTACGTAACCTCGCAGCTTTATCACGCGGTGCTGGAATCGGTGGCGGCGGAGCACGCCGCGCGCATGACGGCGATGGATTCGGCGACGAACAACGCATCCGACATGATCGACTCGCTGACGCTGACGATGAACCGCGTGCGTCAGGCAGCAATCACCAAGGAAATTATCGAAATTGTGAGCGGCGCAGCCGCGCTTTAAGCGAGAACAGAGACACATGGCAGAAAACACAGGCAGAGTGATTCAGATTTCCGGTCCGGCGGTCGACGTCCAGTTCGAAGAGGCGACCATGCCGCCCATCTATCAGGCATTGCGCGTCGTGAGCGACGGCTTCACCGTGCCCAGCCCCATCAACGTGGTGCTGGAAGTGCAGCAGCACCTCGGCGAGGGCCGCGTGCGCTGCGTTGCCATGGAAGCCACCGAAGGCATGGTGCGCGGCATGAAGGCCATCGACCTCGGCGGTCCCATCTCGGTGCCCGTAGGCCGCGCCACCCTGGGCCGCGTGCTCAACGTCATCGGCGAGCCGGTCGACGCCCTCGGTCCGGTAAACGCGAAGGAGCGCAAGCCCATCCATCGCCAGGCGCCCGCTTTCGACGAGCAGTCGACGCACGAAGAGATGTTCGAGACTGGCGTGAAGGTCATCGACCTCATCCAGCCCTTCCTCAAGGGCGGCAAGATTGGCCTCTTCGGCGGCGCCGGCGTCGGCAAGACCGTCGTCATCATGGAGCTGATCAACAACGTCGCCACCAAGCACGGCGGCTTCTCGGTGTTTGCCGGCGTGGGCGAGCGCACCCGCGAGGGCAACGATCTCTGGCTCGAAATGCAGGAGTCCGGCGTCGTGAACCTCCAGGATCCCGCCAAGTCGAAGGCCGCGCTGATCTACGGCCAGATGACCGAGCCGCCCGGCGCGCGTCTCCGCGTGGCGCTCACCGGCCTCACCGTCGCTGAGTACTTCCGCGATGAAGAAGGCGCCGACACCCTGCTCTTTATCGACAACATCTTCCGCTTCACCCAGGCCGGCTCTGAAGTGTCGACGCTGCTGGGCCGCATGCCGTCGGCCGTGGGCTATCAGCCGAACCTCGCCACCGAAATGGGCGAGCTGCAGGAGCGCATCACTTCCACCAAGCGCGGTTCGGTCACCTCCGTGCAGGCCGTGTACGTGCCCGCCGACGATCTCACCGATCCTGCGCCGGCCACCACCTTCGCTCACCTCGATGCGACGACCGTGCTTTCGCGTCCACTGTCGGAACTCGGCATCTACCCCGCCGTCGATCCGCTCGCGTCCACCTCGCGCATTCTCACTCCGCGCATTGTCGGGCAGGAGCACTACGACGTCGCCCAGGGCGTGAAGCGCATTCTGCAGCGCTACAAGGACCTGCAGGACATCATCGCCATCCTTGGCATCGACGAGCTTTCTGAAGAGGACAAGATCACCGTCGGCCGCGCCCGCAAGGTGCAGAAGTTCCTCTCGCAGCCGTTCCACGTGGCCGAGCAGTTCACCGGCATCCCCGGGCGCTACTGCAAGATCGCCGACACGGTGCGCAGCTTCAAGGAGGTCATTGAGGGCAAGCACGACGACGTGCCCGAGCAGGCCTTCTACATGCGCGGCACCATCGAGGAAGTCCTCGAAGAGGCCGAAAAACTGAAGGCAGCGGCGAAATAACCATGGCCGATCAGCTCAAAGTCCGACTCGTCACGCCCGAACGAATTCTCGTCGATCAGGCCGCGGAGTCCGTCGAAGTCCCCGCCAAAAACGGCTACATCGACGTGCTCTACGGCCACGCTCCGCTCATCGCGGAAATCGGCGCGGGCGAAGTGCGCCTGCATGGCGGCGAGGGCGGCGATCAGCGCTACGCCGTCGCGCGCGGATTCGTGGAAGTCCTGCCCGACCGCGTCACCATCCTCGCGGAATCGGCGCAGAAGCCCGAGGAGATCGACACCGGGGCCGCGCAGCAGCAGCTCGATCGCGGCCAACAGCTCTGGAACGAGGCCGGCGAAGACGCGAAGAAGTACGAACACGCGAATGAGGTTATCGCCGAAGCCGAAGCAAAGCTGACGAGCGCGGGAGACAAAGCGTAAGGCAGATTTCAGAGATCAGGGTCCTGAGGCTTCGCGCCTTCGAGGATCGGATCGACGGCCCCGCGCAGGCAGCGCGGGGCTTATTGTTGGGCTGGAGCGCCTTCGGCCACTTCCTCCGATATCACCACAAACTTTTTCAGATCGGCGCGGCCATAGGACGTGAAAAATGCCACATCGGCGGCGTCGCGTCCGGTAGCCATGAGAATTCGGCCCACCCGCGGCGTATTGTGGCGCGCGTCGAACGTCCACCAGCGATCGTCGAGATATGCCTCGAACCAGGCGCTGAAGTCCATCGGGCATGGCGCCGGCGGGACGCGAATATCGCCGAGGTATCCGGCAGCGTACCGCGCCGGAATGCCCAGGGCCCGGCAAAACGTAATGGCGAGATGCTGAAAGTCGCGGCAGACGCCCTGGCGCTCGGTGAAGACGTCAAGGGCAGTCTTGGTGGGCCTTGCGAAGCCATAGCCGAAGCTGACCTTCTGCTGGACCCAGTCGCAGATGGCCTGCACGCGCCCCCATCCGCACGCTGTGTTCCCAAACAGATCGAGCGCGATGGCCGCCAGGCTGTCGACCTCGCAATAGCGGCTGGGCAGCAGGAAGCGCAGCGTCTCCGGCGGGAGTTCCGCAACGATTCGGCCTGCAGCGTTTGGGGCAACCGGGTCCGGGTCGCCCGAATCTTCCAGCAGAATCTGATTGCTGAGCCGCAGCAGTCCGGCCCCGGCGAAAAACCGGGTACACAGATTGCCAAACGAATCCGTGTAGTTCTCGGCGGCGATGCCGGGCTCCAGATGGACCTCGTCCGGCGCGCGCAAATCCCCCGCCCGCGACGGGTGCACGCGCAGCTGGGCGATGCACGTGGCCGGTTCCGGAAGCTCGAATTGGAGGTCATAACCGAGGCGCAGCAGCATTCCTGTCCCTGATAATCCCTCGTAAGATGTAGCACACACGCTTCGTGTTGGTCGGGAATCGCTTTCAGCGGCCGCGAAAAGCTGTCACAATGACCCTACCGGCACGTAGATTTCTTCAGGAAGCAAGCCCCGCATCCATGACTTACTGTCTCGGCATCATGACCCGGGAAGGCCTGGTAATGGCCTCCGATTCGCGCACCAACGCCGGCTTCGACGACCTCAACACCGCGCGCAAGATGCACACCTTCTGCCTTCCTGGCGAGCGCGCCTTCGTGGTCCTTTGCAGCGGCAGCCTGTCGCTCAGCCAGTCGGTGATCAACCTCGCGCGGGCGCGCTTCGCCTCCGGCGCAGGGCTTGCCCGTGCGGCGACGATCTACGACGCTGCGCGGGAACTGGGCGACTGCGTGCGCCAGGTCTCTGAGATGGATCGCGCAGCGCTCGAGCGCGACCATTACGCTTTCAACGTCCATCTGCTTCTCGGCGGCCAGATTCGCGGCGAAGCCCCCGGGCTCTCCATGATTTATCCCCAGGGTAATTCCATCAGCGCCACCGAGGAATCGCCGTTCCTGCAACTCGGCGAATACAAGTACGGGCGCCCTCTGCTCGACCGCGGCGTTGTTTTTGAGTCCACCAGCCTCATGGTTGCGGCCAAATACGCGCTGCTCTCCTTCGACGCCACTATGCGCTCCAACGGCGCAATTGGGCCGCCCATTGAGCTGCAGCTCTACCGTAAGGACTCGTTCATTCTCGACTGCTACCGCAAATTCAGCGACGGCGACGCAGAGCTGCAGTCGATTCACGGCCACTGGGAGCAGTCGCTTCGCCGGGCCGTCGAAGACCTGCCGGATCTGCAGATGACGGGTACCGCCGCGCAGGAGACCGCGCAGGGTGTGCTCATCTAGCGACGGCTGCGAAAGGCTCCGGGACCCGGGGCGCTGGGGCCTGGCGAGGGGCAACGTCACTTTTGCCCGCCGAAAGCCTTATCCAGAAAGTTCACGATCCGCTGCCGACCGTCGAAGCCGTGCCACGGCTCCGGGCTGGGCGATCCGAAAATGCCGCCGGCGAGCGGCCCGTGATCTTCGCGCGGATACTCCACCATCTCCACCGGAACGCCCATTTGCCGCAGGGCGCGATACATTTCCTGGCTCTGCCCCAGCGGATCGGTGCGGTCGCTCTCGCCCTGCAGCAGCAGGAACGGCGTCTTCGCCTTCGCCGCATCGGCCAGCGGGCTCTGCCGCCACGCGCTCTCGGCGTGCTCCCACGGATAGCCTCCGTAGAACCAGCGGTCGTACCATGAGCCGCTCTCGGTGCCGTACTCGCTCTCCTGGTCGATCACCGGTGCGCCGCTGATGATGGCTTTGAAGCGGTCGGTCCGGCCTTCGACAAATCCCGCCATCTCGCCGCCGTAGCTGTAGCCGATGAGCGCGAGCTTATCGGGGTCGATGGGATCCTTCGCCAGCACGGCATCCACGCCGGCCATGATGTCGCGGTAGTCGCCGCCGCCCAGGTCGTTCTTGTTCGCCGCTGCGAAGGCCGCGCCGTAGCTGGTGCTGCCGCGCGGATTCGGCCGCAGAATTGCCCATCCCTGGCCGAGCAGAAACTCCGTCAGCGCGTTCCAGCTGTCTTCAAACGCGCCGGTCGGGCCGCCGTGCACATCGACGATCAGCGGAACCTTCTCATGCTCCGCCTGCGGCGGCAGATAGAGCAGCCCTTCAATCGTGAAGCTGTCGCTCTTCCACGTGATCGTCTGCGGAGCGATCTCCGTCCACGCGCCCGGCAGCAGATTGGGCGTGTTCAGCGTCCGCGCCTCCGCCCCCAGCTTCTCGGCGTAATAGAGCGCCGGAGGCTGATGGCCCGAAGCGCCGATCCACACCCAGCCCGTCTGCTGCGCGTTCGTCGCCAATTGTGTAACCGTGGACGTGGCAAATTGCAGCGGCTCGCGCCGGTCGCCCGTGAAGCGCATGTACGACGTATGCATGCCGCTGGCGACTCCCTCCAGAACTCCGCCGCCCTGCGCAATCGGCATCGAGTGCTCAATGCTGCCCGTGAATCCGTCGCTCAGGTCGTGGACGGTTCCGTCGGCTACGGTGAAGTCGTACAGGTCCTCATACCCGGGAGGAGCATCGGCCTGGCTCTGCGCCAGAAAGCTGATGTGGGTTCCGTGGTCGGACCACGCAGCCCCGCCGACTGTGGGCGGAATCGTCTTCAGTTGCGACGGGTGCGTCAGGTCTGCCAGCGAAACCGTCCACGCCGTCGCGTCGGGAGCAAGATCGCCCGCGTTGTTCATGCCGCGGGCAATCGCCAGCAGCCGGTCGCTCTGCTTCGACCACGCCACCTCCTCCACATCGGGCTGCACCGCGACCGGCGTGATCTTTCCGCTGGCAGGATCGAGCAAATACAGCCGCGAGCCATGCGGATTGTGATCGACCAGCACCGCGTCGGCCTTGTCGTCATGTTCTTTTTTCTCGCCCGGCGTCTCGGGGTCGCGTACGAGGATCGCGATGTTCCTCCCATCCGGCGCGATGAAGTACCGCTCCACGTCGCACTCAATCGGCTCCGCTTTCGCATCCTTCGCCGGCGTATCGGATGCCTTGACCGGTGGAATCGCCCCCGGCTCCTTCGATTCATCGACCGCCGGAGCAATCTTCACCTCGAACGGATGCGCCTCGCCGCCGTTCATCGGCAGTTGGAACAACTGCGTATGCTCGCCGCGATGCGCGAGGAAGAGAACCGCGCTGCCGTCGGGCATCCACTCCGCGCTCCCTTCGCCGCGCTTCTCACTGGGGGGCGTCCAGGTGAGTTGCCGCGCGGTGTTCCTGCCGATGTCCACCAGCCAGATGTGGCTCTTGCCGCCGTCCGCCGTTGCGTCGGTGATCTGCACGAGCACGCTGCGCCCATCGGGGGAGAGTTGCGGCTGTCCGATGGAGCGCACATGACGCAAGTCTTCATTCGTAGGAAAGTGATCTTCTGCGTGAGCCGGCACGAGGGCGCTGCCCAGGCAGAGAACAGCCAGGAGGCTACCGCTGGGGATGTATCGCATGCAGGCAAGCATATCGCAGGGCGCTGAGAAACCAGCAACCAGGAACTGACAACTGACAACCGACGACCGACAACCGCCTTCTCCAACTCCGATAAACTCTTCACACCCATGTCACTGCCCGTCCAGTCCGAGCCCCAGCCCGGCTTCTGGGCCTCCATCCGCGACGCGCTCCGGGGATCGCACCAGGATTTCACCAGCGGCAGCCTCAACCGCTCCATCCTGCTGCTGGCGATCCCCATGATGCTCGAGATGGTGCTGGAATCCCTGTTCGCCGTGGTCGACACCTTCTGGGTCGGGAGGCTCGGCGCGAATGCCGTCGCCACCGTGGGACTCACCGAGTCCGTCCTCGCGCTGGTCTTCGCCATCGGACTCGGCGTATCGCTCTCGACGACCGCGATGGTCGCGCGCCGCATTGGCGAGAAAGATCCGGAGCAGGCCGCGATCTCCGCGGTCCAGGCCATCCTGCTTGGTTTCGCCGTGTCGCTGGCCCTCGGCATCCCCGCGGGCATCTTTGCGCCGCGCCTGCTTGCTCTGATGGGCGCAACGCCGGCCATCGTCGCCGTCGGCTCCGGCTACGCGCGCATCGCGCTGGGCGGCTGCGGCGCGATCATCATGCTCTTCCTGAACAACGCCATCTTTCGCGGAGCCGGCGACGCCGTCATCGCCATGCGGCTGTTGTGGGTTTCGAACATCATCAACCTCGTTCTCGACCCGTGCCTCATCTTCGGCCTTGGCCCGTTTCATCGCTTCGGCATCACCGGCGCGGCGCTGGCCACGTTCACGGGCCGCAGCATCGGCGTGCTCTATCAGTTCTGGCGGCTGCTGCGCGGAACCGAGCGCATGCACGTGCTGGCGCGCCATCTGCGGCCGAACCTGCCCGTTTTCTGGCGGCTGTTCCGCATCTCGCTCACCGGCATTCTGCAGTTCACCATCGCCAACACCAGCTGGATCGGCCTCGTCCGCATCGTCGCCGTCTTCGGAGCCGCCGCCGTCGCCGCCTACACGATCGCGATCCGCATGCTGATCTTCTACACTCTGCCGCTCTGGGGGCTGAGCAACGCCGCGGCCACGCTGGTGGGCCAGAATCTCGGCGCCGGTCACCCCGATCGCGCCGAGCAGGCCGTGTGGCGCACCGGGATCCTCTGCATGGTGATCCTCGGGCTGATTGGGGTGGTGCTGCTGATCTTCGCCGCGCCCATCGTGCGCCTCTTCGTCAACGATCCCGCGGTCATCGCCATTGGCGCGAGGGCGCTGCGCACCTTTGCCTGCGGCAACATTTCTTACGCGTGGGTGATGGTCACCCTCCAGGCCTTTAACGGTTCCGGCGACACGGTCACGCCTACGTGGGTTTACTTCTTCGGATTCTGGGTGCTCGAGCTGCCTCTTGCCTGGTGGCTCGCCCAGGACCTGCACATGCGCGAGCAGGGCGCGTTTCTCGCGGTTGTCATTGCTGAAACGGCCATCGCCATCGGCAGCCTCATCATGTTCCGCCGCGGACGCTGGCGCACCCAGCGCATCTGACCCCTCGCCGTTTCAGTCACCTGCCGCCGATCGCCCCCTCGCCTCTCGCAGGTGGGCTGCCCCATCTCGCTCGTCTGGCAAAAACACCCCGCTGGCTCGCCGCCATGCCGCAAACCTGTTCCGTTTCGGTTACCAAAAGCACCCCCCTGTGCCAGCGATCACATACAGCGCTGTGAGTCGGGGAAGAGGATGAAGTACCGGAAAGGAGGGTTATTATGCCGAATCGAATCCACGTCGCATTCGTGGCGGGGCTGCTGGCCACCGCCGCTTTCGGGATAGCCCAGACGAATACGCAAATCAAGGAAGTTCCTATGCAGCACACCTCTCCGGCCTCGGGGAAACAGATGTACTCCACCTATTGCGCGGTTTGCCATGGTGTGGATGGCCGGGGCAATGGACCGGCTGCCTCTGCCCTCAAAGTGCCTCCCACCGATCTGACCGTTCTTTCGAAGGCCAACAACGGCAAGTTCCCCGGCGCCCACATCGCCACCGTGCTGCAGTTTGGCATGGAAACCCCTGCCCACGGCACGAAGGACATGCCGGTCTGGGGCCCGGCTCTGCGGTCGCTCGATCGCGGAACGCCGTCGCCTGAAATGGATGAGCACCTTCGCATCGCCAACCTGACGAGCTATCTGAAGTCGCTGCAGCAGCAATAATTGCGGTCCCAACAAAAAACTCCCTGCCGTTCGGGCAGGGAGTTTTCGTTGAGCCTGGCTTGCGCCGGGGCTACTTCACCTTGAGCAGAATGATCACGAAGGTGAACAGGGCCAGCGACTCGATGAACGCGAGCCCAAAAATGAGGAAGAGCTGGATGGCGCTGCGGGCTCCGGGGTTGCGAGCGACCGCCTCGGCTGCCGATCCGGCGACGCGGCCCTGTCCGATGCCGCAAAGGCCGGAAGCAATGGCCATGCCGATGCCGGCTCCGATGGGGATCCAGCTCGGCGCGGCGCTGCCGCCTGCGGATTGCGCGAACGCCGGCGTCGCGATGCACAGCGCGGCCAGCGTCATGAAGAAGTACTGTAGCTTACGCATTCGTGTTGCTCCTTCCCGTCTTGCTGCATAGCTGCCTCACAACCATTGGCCAGGTGCAGCCGGCTTTTGGTAGCCGTCTGCTCCACGCCGGATTGCTTCGGTCGAGCCCGGCAACAAAATCGGGCCTGCTTCCGTAAAATGTGCCGCCAGTGGGTGGTTGAGGCTCACCGTGCTGGCCCCCTCACGCTGAACGGCTTTTCCCTGCCGGAGTGGAAGCGGTGCTCCGGCCGAAAATCTTTAGTGCGCTTCGGCGTGCTCCGTCGCCAGGCTCAGATAAATCATGGCCAGCAGCATGAAGATATACGCCTGAATGAGCGCGACAAACAGATGCAGTCCCAGTCCCAGAATCGGCAGCACCAGCGGGATCATCGAGAAGAAGATCAGCGTGATCATGTCGCTGGCCACCATGTTCGCGAAAAGACGAACCGTGAGCGACAGGATGCGCGCGAAGTGCGAAATGATCTCGATGGGGAACATGAGCGGAGCCAGCCACCACACCGGTCCCATAAAGTGCTTCAGGTAGCCGATGAAACCCTGCACCCGCAGCCCGTGGAAGTGGTAATACACAAACGTGAAGACCGCCAGCCCCAGCGGAACCACCGGGTTCGCCGTCGGCGTGTCGATGCCGGGAAACAGCCCGAAGCAGTTGAGGCAGACGATAAACAGTCCCAGGCACGTAACCACCGGGAGGAACCGCTCGAAGCCGTGGCCCATCACCGAACTCGCCTGCCCGACCACGAACTCGTGAATCATCTCCGCGAGATGCTGCGCGCCTCCGGGCTTTTCCACGCTGAGCGACGCCCGCACGACCGCGAAAAACAGGACGAGGCCGGCAAAAACAATCAGCTCCAGCGAGAACGTGTTGTTGAACGGACGGCCGGGATGAAGAGGATGAATGCCCAGTTCTCGGATCAGCGCGTCGGCCGGCGCTCCGAACCACTGGTTCAGCAGATGGGTGATGAAGTTAATCCAGGCAAGCATGGTTTTATTCAGGTGCGAAGGAGACGAAAGGCCTCGATGGATAGAGCGGCAATGGCCAGTCCAATACCGGCGATTAACGCGTAAACACTACCGTGTAAACATCTTAGACTAACATACAGAATCACGCCCACGAAGCCCAATCGCACAAAAAACAGCACCAGAGTGCGCCCCATCGGCCGCTGCGGTTTCTGGTTATCCATTGTGGCCGACACCAGCCTCGAAAGCGTGCGCCATTCACGGATTCCGGTGTAGGAAATCGCCGCTCCGGCCAGCTCCAGCAGCCCCGATTGCCACCCCATCGTGAAGGTAAACACCAGCGCCAGCGCCACCCCGGCCACAATCACCGTCCGCAGCGCCCGGCGCAGCAGGTTTTCCAGATCGGCATCGGTCATCTGACCGGCGCTCGTCGCGGGATCAGGGCTCATCCGTCCTTCTTCTCCGCCTGCCGCGAATACCGCAGCGCCGAGCGCAAAACCTCAATGAACCCCGCGACAAACCCGAAAATGATCCCCGCGATGTAGATCCAGTGCTGATGGAAGACCTTGTCCAGGCCGGCGCCCCCCAGCCAGCCCACCCCCAGCGCCGCCGGCATGATGAAGGCGATCTCCATGATCTTCTCGTATCCCGCCACGCCGCTGGCCACGGCCGAGCGCTTCGGCGGCGCAGGATTCGGGTTGGGTGAATTGTCCGGCATGGCCGAGTCTGTACCGCGTTTTGTTATACACCACGCGCATCAGGTCGCCGTTCTGCTCGCTCCCTACGCTGTGAGAGTGTGGCTGCCCGCCGGTGAATCTGCGACAGCTAGTCTGGGCTCCCGACCCCCGCTTCCTTCCTCGCTATACTCGAACGAGACCGCAAACCGATGAGCTACGACGCTTTCGAATCAGAATTCGAGCGCAACCTCTACGCGCTCCGCCAGGAAAAGCTGAAGCAGATGGAAGCGCTGGGCCAGCGCGCGTATCCCAACACCTTTACGCCGCCCGCCGATCATCCCCTGCGCACCCTACCCGAAATCCGCGCACTCTACGACGCCTCCACCGGCGAGCAACTCGAGGCCGAGCGCATTCCCATCGCCGCCGCGGGACGCATCATGGCCATCCGCCAGCAGGGCAAGGCGGGCTTCGCCACGCTCCAGCAGCAGGGCGCGCGCCTCCAGATCTACGTCCGCAAAGACGCCGTCGGCGACAAGGCCTTCGACCTCTACAAGCTCCTTGACCTCGGCGACCACATCGGCGTCACCGGCTACCTCTTCCGCACCCGCACCAACGAGCTCACCATCCACGTGGAGACCATCACCTTCCTCGCCAAGGCCCTGCTCGCCCTGCCCGAGAAGTACCACGGCCTGTCCGACGTGGAGTTGCGCTATCGCCAGCGCTACGTCGATCTCTTCATGAACGGCGTGCTTAATGAAGCGGAGCCGGAAGCGGAAAGCCAGAAGCCGCAGGAGGGAAGCGATAAGCCGGAAGCGGTCAGCGCGTCGGCTGAGGCGCCTGCCGGTCCAAAGGCGCCCGAAATCCGCGTCCGCGAAGTCTTCGTCAAGCGCGCCGCGGTCCTCCGCGCCATGCGCAGGTTCTTCGACGACCGCGGCTACATCGAAGTGGAAACCCCGATGATGCAGCCCATCGCCGGCGGCGCGGCGGCGCGCCCCTTCACCACCCACCACAACACGCTCGACATCGATCTCTTCCTCCGCATCGCGCCCGAGCTTTACCTCAAGCGCCTCGTCGTCGGCGGATTCGACCGCGTCTACGAGATCAACCGCAACTTCCGCAACGAGGGCATCTCCACGCAGCACAACCCAGAGTTCACCATGCTCGAGTTCTACCAGGCCTACGCGAACTACAAAGACCTCATCGAGCTGACGAAGGATCTCATCCAGTACGTCGCGACGGAAGTGAACGGAACGACGATCACCCACTTCAACGGAGTCGAAATCGATCTCGCCAAGTGGGAAACGCTGACCATGCGGGAAGCGATTATCAAGTGGTGGCCGAAGAGCTTTGGCGACCCCCCGTCGTTCAGCGACTTCTCCAGCGCCGATGCCTTCTTGAACATCCTTCGCCGGTACTATTCAGCGTGCAGGACGGACTGGGGCACACTAATTGAGAACGTGGCCGACAATCTGCCGGATCCTTCGGAAGGAGAAATCGGACGCCCTGTACCTCCGCTCATCATGCACCGCCGCACAGCGACTCGGATACTCAACTCTCTTTCACTGTTGATGGAAGGCCTAGAGCGGCGCCCCGATGCGCTTGGGAAATCTATCGCGGAGTTTTTTGAGCTTCTGGCCGAACCCCATCTCATCCAGCCCACCATCATCTACGAGTTTCCCCTTGCCGTCTCTCCGCTCTCCAAGCAGAAGCCCGACGAGCCTGACTGGGTTGAGCGCTTCGAGTTCTACATCGGGGGATTCGAGCTTGGCAACGCCTTCTCGGAGCTCAACGATCCCGAGGAGCAATACCGCCGCTTCCAGGATCAGCTCCGCCAGCACGAGCGCGGCGACGAGGAAGCCCACCAGATGGACCTGGACTACGTCCGCGCCCTCGCCTACGGCCTGCCCCCAACGGGCGGCGAAGGCATCGGCATCGACCGCCTCACCATGATCCTCACCGGCGCCCGCTCCATCCGCGACGTGATCCTCTTCCCATTGCTCAAGCCGCAGGTGCGCGAAGGCGAGTCGCCGAAGCCCGAATAACCAGGGGCGCGTCGGTTGTGTCACTTGTATTGTTCAAGGAAACAGGGTCGGAACCTGCATCAGCTCTGAATTTCGACGCTGCCAAGCCGTCGCGCATTTTCGGCAACGGTTCCGCCTTCGATGGTCGCAGCCTGCACGGCAAAATTTCCGATCGTCGAACTTTCCGCCGAGAAAGCCGTCACCGGAATCCCGGTCGCCGCCTCGGTCAGCGCGTTGAGATACGCGTTGCGGCTGCCGCCTCCCACAATGCAGATGCGCTCGGCGCGCTGTCCCGTCAGCCGCTCGACCGCGCGCAGCGTGTCGCCATAGCAGCAGGCGAGACTGTGAAAAATGAGGTTCGCCATCGCCGGCGCGGCCTCCGCGCTCACTGGAATCCCGGCAAGCCCACGGCGCTCTCGCTGCGCGGCGATCCGCGAAGGCATATCGCCGGGCGCGACCAACGCGGGATCGTCGAGATCGAGCGGAGCATCGGGCGCGGGCAGCTTCTGCGCCTCCGCGACGAGTTCGCCCGCGCTCCATGCGTGCTCGCTGCGCCACGTGCGAATGCACTGGTCGAGCAGCCACATCCCGGCCACGCCGCGATGGAACAGGATCGCCCCGTCAGCAGCGCCGAGGTTCGTGAATCCGTGTGCGAAGGCCTCGAGCGTGCGGATCGTTTTTCTAATCGTCGCGCCGACCAGGGACCACGTTCCTGAGCTGATATACGCCCACGGCCTCGCGCCGCCGGGAATGCCGGCGACCGCCGACGCGGTGTCATGGCAAGCGGGTGCGATGAGCCGCGTGTGCGCGAAGGCCGGCAGCCGCGCCAGATCGCCGCGCAGCCTGCCGATCTCGGTGCCCGGCCGCACCAGTTCCGGCGCTACCCCTCGATCGAGCCCGAGGCGCGCGAACAGTTCGTCGTCCCACTGCCGCGTCTCCGGATCGACGAGCGCCGTGTGCGTGGCATTGGTCCATTCCGCGACGCGCGGCGCGCCCAGCCAGTGCAGGATGTACTCCGGCAACTGCACCCACGGCGCTTCGGCAACTCCATCGATCCCGTCGGCGTAGAGCTGATAGATCGTGTTCAGCGCCTGCACCTGCACGCCGGTCCGCGCGTAGAGATCGGCCGCTGGAATCATCGCATGCACCCGATCCATCGCCCGCAAATGGCGCGCATCGCGATAGCAATGCGGCTGCGCGATCGGTTTGCCCGCGGGATCGAGGCGCACGTAGTCGACGCCCCATCCCGTGACGCCGAGGCTCGCGACGCCTTCTGGCGCGGCATCCGCGCAAAGGCGCAGCCCGCGCTCCAGCTCGACGCAGATGCGTTCGAGATCCCAGCGCAGCGAAGCGCCATCGGCCACAGGACCGTTGGCGAAGCGATGCACCATGCGGATCTTCGGTGCGTCGCCGGCCCAGCGCAGCAGGGAAACGCGGCAGCTCTCCGCGCCCAGATCGATGGCGACCATCGCCTGCGTCACCGCAGGAAGGCCTCCGCGAGGCCGCCGTCCACCGGAATGAGATGGCCGGTGGTGCAGGGTGCGTGCGGCCCGGCCAGAAACAGGATCGCCCGCGCGCAGTCCTCAGGATCGA
>DATJTG010000147.1:0-14922 GCA_035503555.1 Acidobacteriaceae bacterium
GCTCTTCCTTTGCATCGCGGGTGGGGGAGGGGCCTCTCGATCGGGCGGAGAGGGTGGGTATCTGCAAAGACGAGCAACAGACAGGAGATGGTATCGTTACCACTCCGCGAGAAACATTACCCACGCCGAAGGGTGCTGTCAAGCCATCCACGGGATGCGGACAGACGCAGCTACGGTTCCGAGGCCGGGAATGCCCGATGCAGGTTGAACCACGAACCGCAACACTGCCCTGCATGGGGGATCAACATTGCCGGGATAAAATCGTCCCATGTCGCTTCTGCAAGTGATTGTGCTGGCCGTGATTCAGGGCCTGGCCGAGCTGCTGCCGGTTTCGAGTTCCGCGCACGTTGTCGTTGCCGAAAAACTGATGGGGCTCGATCCGTCGTCGCCGGCGATGACGCTGCTGCTGGTGATGCTCCACACCGGCACGATGTTTGCGGTCATTGTCTATTTCTGGAAGCAGTGGAAAGCGACGTATTTCGAAGACAGCGAGGCATGCAAGCTCTTCGCGTGGCAGGCGATCTTTGCCACTGTTCCTACGCTCCTCATCGGCTACGCGCTGATGAAGATCATCGAGCACACGGTATTTCACGGCGCTCCCAAGGCGCAGATCGAAGACCTGTTCAGCCATCTGGAAATCGTCGCTCCCGCGCTTCTGGCGGCGGGCATCCTGATTCTGATCGCAGGTCTGGCCGAAGGACGGCGGAAAGACTCTGCCGAATCCGATCAAATCGGCTTCGGCCAGGCCGCAGTCATCGGCGCGGTGCAGGGGCTGTGCCTGCCGTTTCGCGGATTTTCGCGGTCGGGCGCCACGATCTCCGTGGGGATGCTGCAGGGGATTAAAAAGGTCCGCGTGGAGTCGTTCAGCTTTGCCCTCGCCGTCATCATCACTCCTCTGGCCATCGGACGCGAGGCGCTGCGGCTGCGCCATGCGGATACGAGCGGGTTTGTCCACGCGGCCGCGCCGAGCCTTCTGGGGCTGGTGTTCGCGTTTCTGGCCGGCCTGCTGGCGCTGAAGTGGCTGAGCGCCTGGCTCGAAAAGGGGCGCTGGTACCTCTTCGGCATCTATTGCATCGCCGCTTCGATCGTGGTGTTCGTGCTGCACCATCGGGGATACTGAGGGCCGTGTTCGTGCGCAGGCTTCGGATCGAGCGCGTGGCCGCGGACGGCAGCGCGATTCCCTGCCCCATCGCGTGGATCGATAACTTCGCGATGCGCAATTTCACCAACGATGCGGTTTTCGACGACACGCTGCCGGTTGCGGATGGAGTTCTGGAAGCGGGATTTCGCGTGCCGATCGATCGCCTGGCTCCGGCGATGGAAGACTGGTTTCGGCGCAAGGGATACCTGGCGGCTGACGAGACGCTGCGCATCGAAGAAATCCTGCGCTGACCGGTCGCGCGCCGACCTGCCATCCGGCACACGCGCATCTGCTGGGAGAACCTCGACTTCCGGGACCATCGCATGATTCGCGATTGCCGGTGCGGACCGGGGATACGATTCTCAGCCGCGTTCCTCTTCGATCGCCGCAACGCGCGCGCGACCTGGCCGCATCCCACAAGACAGGAGCCACGCGAGGCTTAAACAGCGGCCACTCGAAGCGGCAATTCTGCCTCTCGCTCTCAGTGTGCTGTCCCTTTCCATCACCAATCACCGCACATACCCAAGGAGTACTCCGATGAAGGTTGAAAACCTGAGACAACTGCTCGTGGACGAACTGCGCGATCTCTATTCCGCGGAAACACAGCTGACCAAAGCGCTGCCGAAGGTCGCCAAACACGCGCACGACAGCAAGCTGCAACAGGCCGTCGAGCATCATCTGCAGGAAACCGAAGGCCACGTGAAACGGCTGGAGCAGATTTTCGAGAGGCTCGGCGAAAGTCCCAAAGGCAAGACCTGCGAAGGCATGAAGGGCCTGATTGCCGAAGCCGATGAGCGCATGAAGACTCGCGGCGACGCAGCCACGCTGGACGCGGGCCTGATCGCCGACGCGCAACGGGTGGAGCATTACGAGATTTCCGCCTACGGATCGTCGCGCACCTTTGCCAACCTGCTCGGCGAAAAGGAGATCGTGAGCCTGCTGGAACAGACGCTGAACGAAGAGAAAGCCGCCGACAACAAGCTGAATCAGATCGCGCAAAGCATTAACCTGGAAGCGAAGGCGGCGGCCTGATCGGAAGCCGCGCTGCGTGCGCGGCGGCTCTGCCGTTTCGAAGAACGAAGGCGCTACAGCGAGACGGCAGGCTGCGTCTCGCTCACTACGGGCAGCCCGGCCGCTTCCCAGGCGGCCAGGCCCCCGGCCATCTCAGTAAGATCGCCGAGGCCAGCGCGAACCAGCAGGCTCGCTGCGATGGAGGATCTGTATCCGCCTGCGCAGTGGACGTAGAAATGGCGGCCCTGGGGAATGGCCTCGAGCGAATCGCGCAACCGGCTCAGCGGAAGGTTGGTGCTGCCGGCGATGTGCTTCGTCGCGTATTCGCGGGGCGAGCGGACATCGACGATCAGCGGCGACCTCTCCGCAGCCAGATCCTGGGCGATCTCTTCCACGCTGCGACGTTCGGTGCGCGCGATCCGCTGGGGCCGGTCGGCGAGCGCTTCCATGCCTCCGGCAAGATAGCCCTGCATCCGATCGAAGCCGATGCGCCCCAGGCGCAGCGCAGCTTCGGTCTCGCGATCCGGCGGCGCGATCAGCAGGATCGGCCGGTTCGCGTCGAGGACCGTTCCCGCCCAGGTGGCAAACTGGCCGTCGAGGCCAATGTTGATGCTGCCGCGCAGATGGCCGCGGGCGAAGCTGTCCGGCGTCCGCACGTCGACGACCTGCGCGCCGGCCGCGGCCTGCGCCAGAAATTCGTCGAGCGGGATCGGCTGGAGAACGTGCAGCAGAGTGTCGTCGAGCGTGGGCCGCTCGCGGGTGTTCAGCACCGCGTCGTAGGTGAAGTAGGCCGGAGCATCCGGCTGGTCGGCGGTGACGATCTCGATGAACTGCTCGCGCGTCATGGGCCGCAGCGCGTAGTTGAAGCGCCGCTGCTCGCCGAGGGTCGAGACCGTATCTTTTGAGATGTTTTTGCCGCAAAGCGATCCCGCGCCATGCGCCGGATAGACGAGCGTCGCGTCAGGCAGGGGCAGCAGCTTCTGCTGCAGCGAATCGTAGAGATGCGCGCCGAGGTCCGCTGCGGTCCAGCCGAGCGAGGCGCGCAGATCGGGGCGGCCCACGTCGCCGATAAAGAGGGTATCTCCGGTGAGCACGGCGTAAGGGTACTCTGGGTCGCGAGCGAGATCGAAGACCACCAGCGAGATGGATTCGATCGTGTGCCCAGGCGTTTCCAGCACCTGGATTTTCAGCCCGGGGAACGACAGCGCATCGCCATCGCGCATGGGAACGAAGGGGTACTCGGCCTGCGCCCGCTTGCCGAGATGGATCGTCGCGGCGCAGCGGTCGCGGAGCTCCAGGTGCCCGGCCACAAAGTCGGCATGGAAATGGGTGAGAAATACGTGACGGATCGTGAATCCGCGCTGCGCCGCATCGGCGAGGTATTGCTCGATGTCACGCTGGGGATCGACGACGATCGCCGTTCCTGTGGCTTCGTCGGCCAGGAGATAGGAGGCGTGCGCCAGGCAGCCGAGATAGTACTGATGGAAAAACACTCGTGGAAGCTTCTCCCGCAAAGGTTGGCGCCGTCAAGCAGCTTTCGCGCCGCTTATCGTCGCCGTCGATCAGTGCCGAACGTCGGCCATCAGGCTGGTGATGGTTTCTTTCTGGTCCGCGGTGAGCGGGAGCAGCGGAATGCGCGGCACCCCGCCGTAGTAGCCATTGAGGTCGCAGGCAAATTTCAGGCCCGCAATGCCGAATTCTCCGGCCACGCGGCGCGACGACTCGAGGATGCGCTGCTGCTTCTCCGCGGCGACGCGCGGATCGTTTTCCTTCCACGCGGTGTAGATTTCCTGGCAGGCCTGGGGCGCGGGCGCGGCAAACGCGAGGATCGCGCCGGTCACTTTCGCTTCAAACGCCGCCAGCAGGTGGTTCGCCGATCCTGTGAGGATCTGGAAACCGACTTCTTTTTTCCGCATGGCCTTCACGCGCGGCGGAGGCGCAGCCACGGCAACGGCGCCGGTGAGCGATTCGGCGGGAACGAAGCCTGGGTCGGGCTCCGCAGCCGCCAGGAGCATGCGTCCCGTCACCGCCTGGAAGACGGGAGTGACCAGGAACTCCCGCTTCGGCGCGGAGCCGGTGGCGGCAACCAGCGCACCCAGCCGATCCAGCGAGCCGGAGGAGTCCTTGATCGCGATGATGTTTGGGTGCTGCGCCAGCTCGACCACCACTTCGAGCGGAATTTCCAAATGCGTAAATTTTGCGATGCTGTAGAGGATGACCGGCAGCGCGGTGCGATCGGCAAGCGCACGATAGAAGGTGAGCAATTCGCGCGGCCCCATCGACGGGCCGTAATAGTGGGGGGTGCGGACCAGCAGCGCGTCGAACTGCTGCTCGGCGGCATAATCGGCCAGACGCAGCGTCTCCAGCAGCGACTCGCGCGCGACACCGGCCACGAGGACTTTCTCCGGCGCAGCGACTGCGCGCGCGGTGCGCAGCACCTGGCGCGACTCGTCGTCGCTGAGCATGACGGCTTCGCCCGTAGAGCCGAGCACCGCCATGCCCGCGATGGGCGTGCGGGAGTAGCGCTCCACATTGTGCTCGAGCTTGCGCAGGTACAGGCGGCCGTCGGGATAAAACGGCGTGGTGATTGCCGGAAAGATACCTTCGAGGAGCATGACCCTATTGTAGGGGAAGGCCGCAGGAACGGGCGGGACCGTGCCATCGCAGGAGGGGCGAGAGAGGCATGATGCGATGCTGATTCGTTTGACCGCCGGTCCACCGCATACGTATCCTCGGGCGAAACGCCGCCCAATCCGCTGACACTATGGCACTGAGGAAAATTAGCGGCCATGACGAAAGCTTCGCATGGAACCGATTCGCCAGGTTTCGCGCCCGACCATCTGAACGACGCAAATGCAACGGTTGCGAAGGGCATGCCTGCGCCCGCGCCTACACCTGCGCCTGAACCGCAGACTCTTCCGGAGTCCATAGGGCGCTACAGGATCCTGCGTCTGCTCGGCGAGGGCGGGATGGGCGCGGTTTACGAGGCGGAGCAGGACCTTCCCCACCGCACGGTTGCCCTCAAAGTCATCCGTTCCGGATATGCGTCCGGCGAGATTTTGCGGCGCTTCGAGACGGAGACGCAGGCTCTGGGGCGGCTGCAACATCCGGGGATTGCTCAGATCTTCGATGCAGGCGCTGCCGATACGCCATTCGGCAAACAGCCTTACATTGCCATGGAACTGATCGACGGACAGGCTCTGCTGGCCTGGTCGGAGGCGCATCAGCTGAGCATTCGGCAGCGGCTCGATCTGATGGCGAAAATTTGCGAAGCGGTGCAGCACGCCCACCAGCGTGGACTCATCCACCGCGATCTGAAGCCCGCCAACATCCTCGTTGACGAAGACGGACAGCCGAAGATTCTGGATTTCGGCGTGGCGCGATTAACGGACTCGGACGCGCAGGCCACGCGACAAACGAGCATGGGCGAGATTATTGGGACGTTGGCCTACATGAGCCCGGAGCAGGTATCAGGCGATCCCGGTGATGTCGACACCCGGAGCGACGTCTACGCTCTGGGCGTGATCCTTTACGAATTGCTGGCGGGAAAACCTCCCTATGCGATCGGGCGGCACATTCATGAGGCAGTGCAGGCCATTCGCGAAGCGGAGCCGACCGCCCTCAGTAGCGTCAGCCGCGTGTTCCGGGGCGACATTGAGACGATCGTGGGCAAGGCGCTGGAAAAGGACAAGAGCCGGCGTTATGCCTCCGCGACAGGTCTCGCATCCGATATTCGCCGCTATCTGAACAACGAGCCAGTTTCTGCGCGGCCGCCGAGCACTGCCTATCAAGTGAGCAAATTCGCGCGGCGGAACAAGGCGCTCGTCTCCGGCGTGGCCGCTGTGTTCGTAGTGCTGGTCGCAGGGGTTATTGCCAGCGCTCGTGAAGCGGTGCTCGCGCGGAGGGCCGAAAAAGAAGCGAGGCAGCAAACGGCGATTGCCCAGGCAGTGAACGACTTCCTGCAGCACGATCTACTGGGCCAGGCGAGCGCCTACAACCAGGCGAAACCGGATCCCGCGATCACCGTACGTACGGTTCTGGATCGCGCGGCTCAAAATGTTCAGGGAAAATTCGCAACGCAGCCGCTGGTGGAAGGGGCAATTCGCGATACGATTGGGCGCACCTACAAAGAGTTGGGACTCTATCCCCAGGCGCGCATCCAGCTTGAACAGGCGTTCAAAATAGCGCAGGCGACGAGCGGGCCGCAGAGTGCATTCGCGATTCAGACGGCGTTGCATCTGGAAGACGCCGAGGAAGCCGCCGGCAAGTATGCGGAAGCGGAGGCGCATGCGCGGCTGGCGCTGGAGTCGAGCCGCAAGGCGCTGGGGGCGGGCAATGCGGCAACGATTCTGGCAATGAACCGTTTGACTTCGGTGCTGGACTACGAAGGCAAGTACGCCGAGGCGGAGCCCCTCGGGCGGGAGGCAATCGCAACCAGCCGCAAGGCGATGGGTGAAGACAGCCGCAGCACGGCCAACTCGATGTTTTTCCTGGCGATCATTCTCTATGACGAGGGGAAATACGCGGAGGCCGAAGACCTGGACAATCGCGTTCTCCAGCAGCGGGAACGCCTGCTTGGCCCTGAAAATCCAGACACTCTATCCGCCATGAACAACCTTGCCGCAGTCTATGGCGAGGAGCGCAAATACGCTCAGGCCGCAGAGCTTGAATCGCGATTGCTCGCATTGCGGCGCCGGGTACTCGGGCCGCAGCATCCCGACACCCTCGATACGATGGTCAATCTCGGGTACGACCTGCGCGGACAACACAAATGGGATGAGGCGCGGGCGCTGGATGAGGAGATTCTGGCGATTCAGAAGCGCGTGCTGGGCGCCGAACATCCGCTGACACTGCGCTCCATGCACAATCTGGCAGCCGACTACCGCATGCGGGGCGACCCCGCCGGGGCGGAGGCGCTCGATCGGCAGACCCTCGCCATACGGCAACGCGTGCTCGGACCGGAAAGCCCCGATACCCTCTGGTCGATGAACAATCTGGCGGGAGATCTGTTCGCCGAGGGCCGAGTTGAACAAGCCTTCGATCTGGATCGGCAAACGCTCAACCTGCGACGCAAGGCGCTTGGCGCTGACAATCCGGCGACCCTTGATTCGATAACGCAGCTGATATCGGACGCACAGGCCCTCGGCCGCTGGGACGAGATCGAAAGCGTGTACCGGCAGGCACTGGCTACATCCCCGGAGAATCCCTCGCTGTTGAACGACTTTGCATGGTTTCTGGTGTCGACGCCGGCCTTGCCGGCGCGCGGTCCACAGGAGGGGCTCGCACTGGCACGGCGCGCGCACGCGTCCGCACCGGGAAACGCAGGGATTCTGAACACGCTCGGGCTAGCCCTCGTTCGGAACGGGCTGTGGGACGAGGCCATCGCAACCTTGCAGGAATCGATCGAAAAGGACGGCGGAGGGGAGCCCACGGATTACCTGTTTCTGGCAATGGCGGAAAGAGGCAAGGGCGAGGCGCAAGAGGCTGCGCGAAGCTACGCCAAAGGAATCGAACTGGCAGCCGGGAGCGGATCGGGGAACAAAGAACTACAGCGGTTTGAACAAGAAGCAACTGCGGCTATGGGGAAATCGAAACCCGGGCAACCTCAGATCAAAGCGGGATCCCGGTCAGAGCCTGCGGCGCCCGAAAAATGAAGAGGGCCCGCGAAGGTCATTCGCGGGCCCGAAGCCCTTGTGAAAGGCTGACGAGGGATCAGGCAGAGCGCTTCGCGCGTTCGTTGTCCTTGTAGGCGTCAATCTTCTCATTCGCCCGGTCCTTCTTTTCCTCAACATTGCGGGCGATCTCGTGACGCGCCTCATTGGCCTTTTCGTGACGCTCATGCTCGTGGGTCTTCGCGGTTTCGTGCGCGGCGTCTTTCACATTGCCCCAGGTTTCCTGCACAGCGCCTTTCACCTGGTCGGCAACGCCTTCGTTGGCGAGGCGATCGTTCCCCACCATTTCACCGGCGCCCTGTTTCACCTTGCCCGTCACCTGCGCAGCCTTGCCCTTCATCTGGTCGGCGTTCATGACAACTCCTCCTCGTGTTTCATTTCCGTGGCAATCCGGTCGACGTCAAAGTGCGGCTCGTCGTCCACTAATGAGCTGAATGATGAGCACCACCAGCGCCACGACCAGCAGGATATGAATGTACCAGGCGACGATGTGGAACCCGATGAGACCAATCAGCCACGCGATCAGCAGGATCACAAAAAGCGTCCAAAGCATGTCGGTGGTTCTCCTTTCTTATTTCGTTTCGTTCGTGTGAATCTCGGTCGATTCACTACCTAGGGTGCCTTGCGCCCGGGTTTGGGTTGCCGCCACACCGCAACGAATCTCGTTATTCCCCTCCCCGGTTGCGGTACAAATGAAGTCGAGGCACCAGCTTGCGCATTGCAATTCAGGGAGAACCCGGCTCGTTCAGCCACGAAGCGGCGCTCAAAGCCGTTCCCGAGGCAACCATCCTGCCGTTCGCGTTTTCCGCGGAGGTCTTCAACGCGGTGTCGGGCGGCACCGCGGATGCCGCGGTGATCCCGATTGAGAACTCGCTGGCCGGCTCGGTCCTGGAACATTACGATCTGCTGCTCGCTCACGAGGTGGGGGTGGAGAGCGAGTGGACGCTGCGCATCCGCCACAACCTGATCGGCGTGCCCGGCACGGAACTGGCACGCATTCGCCAGGCGTATTCGCACCCCGTGGCGCTGGCGCAGTGCCGGAAATTTTTCGAGGAGCATCCGGCGATTGAAGCTGCGCCCTTTTACGACACGGCCGGCAGCGTGAAGCAAATGATGGAACTGCGCGACGGCGGCATCGCCGCGGTGGCCAGCGCCCAGGCGGCGAGCCAGTACGGCGGAGCCATCCTGCTGGAGGGCATCGAGGACAATCCAGCGAACTTCACGCGCTTCTTCCTGATCAAACGGCGCGATCGGCTGGAGGCGGATCCCCATCCGGATAAGGTGAGCCTCGCCTTCAAGGTTGAGAACCGCGCGGGAAGCCTTGTGGAAGCGCTGCAGATTTTTGCGGGCCTCGGGACGAACATGACCAGGCTGGAGTCGCGCCCGGTGCCGGGGAGGCCCTGGGAGTACGTGTTCTACGCGGACTACCAGCTGGCTGACCCGAAGCTGGCGAACCGGGCCCTGGAAATGCTGCCTCGGCATTGCTCGATGGTTCGAGAGCTGGGCCGATACCGCGCGGCTGTTTAGGGGGTCGAAACTGTCGTTGCTTCGACGCAACCGCCGGAACGGGGGTGCATCTCAACCCCTACCGCATTCCGCCGATACACAGGGCAGGGGGGCCTCGGACGGCATCCAAACCGCTGACGGGCAAGATTTTGCGAGATTCACAGGCCGGGAACCACCGAGGGCTCAGCACCGTACCGAGGGTCAGGCATGAGACTTTTCCAAATCTGCTGAATCCAATGAGTAATTATTTGATATAAGGACACTCATGGCTAGCGATTTCATCAGCGTGATTCAACCCGGCGAGCCCAGCTCCCGCGAGGACAGCAATGCCCGGGTTCTGCCTATCCTGCCGGTGCGGGATACGGTTCTCTTCCCGCACGCGGTTCTGCCGCTGACGGTGGGACGGGAAAGCTCGATTCAGCTCATTCAGTCTCTGGGAGAAGAGAAGACGATTGTGGTGGTGGCCCAGCGCGATGCGCGGGTGGATGCGCCGCAGCCGCAGGACCTGCACAACTTCGGCACGCTGGCGACCGTGCACAAGGTTGTGAAGATGCCGAACCAAAGCCTCTTCGTCTTCACGGAGGGCACGGAGCGCGTGAAGCTCGGCGAGTTCTCGCGCATTGAACCGTTCATGATGGCTTCGGTGGATACGGTGCCGGAAGTGCTTCCGGCAAAGGATCCCGAAGTCGAGGCAATGCAGCGCAACGTGGTGACGCAGTTCCAGCAGATCGTTTCGGCGTCGCCGACACTCTCGGACGAGTTGCAGACCATCGCCATGAATATCGACGAGCCGGGCCGGCTGGTGGACTTTATCGCATCTTCGCTGCCCTTCCTCGCGACCAACGACAAGCAGGAACTGCTGGAGACGCCGGAGGTGGCGGCGCGCCTGGAGCGCATCAACAAGCATCTGGCGAAGGAGCTGGAAGTCCAGCAGCTGCGCAACAAGATCCAGTCCGAAGTGCAGGATCAGGTGCAGCAGTCGCAGCGCGACTATTATCTGCGCGAGCAGCTCAAGGCGATCCAGAAGGAACTCGGCGAAATGGACGAGGGCCAGAAGGATATCGAGGAGCTGAAGCAGAAGATCGAAGGCGCGGGCATGCCCGAGGAGACGAAGAAGGAAGCGCTCAAGGAGCTGAACCGTCTCTCGCGTATGTCTCCCATGGCGGCAGATTATTCGCTGACGCGCAACTACATCGAGTGGCTCGCCGTGCTGCCCTGGGCGAAATCGTCAGGCAGTTCGGTGGACATCGTGAAGGCCCGCGAGATTCTCGACGAGGATCACTACGACCTGAAGAAGGTGAAGGATCGCATTCTCGACTACCTTTCGGTTCGGCGGTTGAAGGCCGACATGAAGGGGCCGATCCTGTGCTTCGTCGGGCCTCCGGGCGTGGGTAAGACTTCGCTCGGCCGCAGCATCGCGCGTTCGCTCAGCCGCGAGTTCCGCCGTATCTCGCTCGGCGGCATGCACGACGAGGCCGAGCTGCGCGGGCATCGCCGGACGTACATCGGCGCGCTTCCTGGGCAGATCATCCAGAACCTGCGCCGCGCAGGGGCGAACGATCCCGTCTTCATGCTTGACGAGATCGACAAGCTGGGCCGCGATTTCCGCGGCGATCCGGCCTCGGCGCTGCTCGAGATCCTCGATCCGGAACAGAACAACACGTTCCGCGACAACTATCTCGATCAGCCCTTCGATCTGTCGAAAGTGCTCTTCATCTGCACCGCCAACGTGCTCGACACGGTGCCCGAGCCGCTGCGCGACCGCATGGAGATCATCGAGCTGCAGGGCTACACCGAGGAGGAGAAGAAGCACATCGCCTTTCGGTATCTGATCCCGCGGCAGATCAAGGAAAACGGCATTGAGCCGGACAACATCGAGTTCCCCGACGATTCGATCGGCTACATCGTGCGGCACTACACGCGCGAAGCGGGCGTGCGCAAACTGGAGCAGCAGATCGGCACGATCTGCCGCAAGCAGGCGCGGCGCATCGCCGAGGGCAAGACCGACAAGCTGGTGGTGACGAACCAGATCATTCAGGAGTTTCTGGGCGGCATCAAGGTGCGGGTCGACACGGAAATTGCCGAGCGAACGAAGCGCGCGGGGGTGGCCGTGGGTCTGGCGTGGACGCCGGCGGGGGGCGACGTGCTCTTTATCGAAGCCAATCGCATGAAGGGCAAAGGCGGTTTCACGATGACCGGACAGATCGGCGAGGTGATGCAGGAGTCGATGCAGGCGGCGCTGACCTGGGTCCGCTCGAACGCAAAAGCGCTGGGGCTGGAGGAAGATCTGCTGAAGGACACGGACCTGCACATCCACGTGCCGGCGGGAGCGATCCCGAAAGACGGGCCTTCCGCGGGCGTGACGATGGCGACCGCGCTCATGTCGCTGCTCACCGATCGGCCCCTGCATCCGCTGACCGCGATGACCGGAGAGATCACGCTGAGCGGCAATGTACTGCCGGTAGGCGGCATCAAGGAGAAGTTCCTCGCGGCGAAGCGCGCCGGGGTGAAGCAGGTGATTCTGCCTGCCGAGAACCGGCAGAACGTGGAAGAGGATCTGATGCCGGAGCAGATCGAGGACGTCACGATCCACTACGCGAGCCGGATTGAGGACGTGCTGGCTGTAGCCCTGCCGCGTACGGCCGCGGAAGAGCGGCACGACGAAGTGGTGCGCGAAGAGGTGCTGCAGCAGACGGCGTGATGGCGGTTGGCTGCTCCAGGTCCGGTCCCTGGCCCAATTGGGGGATTGCATGCGGTTCCCAGGGCGAAGGAGACTGCAACGAAGCGACTTCGGGAGGCGGGAGATTCCGAGAGATGTGCCGTTGTTCAGGCCATTATCCGGGGTGGGGGCCGCATCCAACTTATTAACGGGAGGGACGCCCGGGCTGTAGTACACTTTGGCGAACAACTCCCGGACAAATGGAGGGTTATGATTACTCAGGAAGTTGGGGGTGGCAACGTGGGATCCGGAGGCGGCAACACGGAGCTTGGCGGTGGCAACGTGGAGCTGGGTGGCGGCAACATAAGGTCCGGCTTCTTCGCGGCGAATTCCAGTTCCTTCATGCGGAATCTCATTTCATTTTCGTAGTCGCCTCCCGGCAGCGGGGAATCGACATAGTAGACCAGCTCCGACAGGCCCTCCTTCCACACTGGTCCCGCAAGCTGCCGCTCCGGTCGTTTCTGTAACTGGAATCTCCTTTCTTCCGATGCGTGAGGAATCCCGTCGTATTGCACGCTGAATTTCGACGGATAAACGAAGCGCAGATTTGCCCTCGCATCGATGTGAATCTGTGTCGTTGACCGCAGCAACGGCAGAGAATAGTGCTTGAAAAATGGGTATTTTGTCTCTTCGCCCCACTTTGTGGGCAGAGTGACAGTTCCATTTTCCGTTTTGCCCTGAATTCTGAACAGCACGATCATCGCACGGGTGCCGACTTCACCCGAACACCCTTCGGGCAGGCTGTTCCCGAAGCGCAGACTAACGTCAAGACGATGCTGGTCCTGTCCATCAGAGGACGCGATGCACTTGACTGCGGCGGAAACCTGGAAATCCTCTTCGTGAAATTTCCGGTACCCGGGCGGGTCCCAGTTATCCGGATTCTTTTCCCAAAGCAGACCGCTCCACAGCCGGACGTCTTCCTCCGTCACCTGCTCGCCGAAAACAGGGGTTTCGAAAGCCCAATATTGGCATTTTTCCATCGTTTCGAGGGACCGCACCGTGTCTGCAACAAAGGGCTTTTCGTAGAGGAAATACCGCTTGATTCCGTCCTGCGGCGCGATGAAATAGGAGAGCGTAGCGGAATCAAAGGAGACTGCTCCCTGGCTGGAGATGGTCAGAACGTCATAGGCAACGAGGATGCCGGTTCCGTACTTTTTCAATCCGTCGCTGAAGAAGGTGTATTCGCTGGGAGGAAGGTGGCGCGGGACCCGGCAATCTTTGAGAACTGCATAGGCTGCGGCAGAGCCAAGGTCGGAGGGGTGTTCCAATCCAACAGCCTTGACTGCTCTGCTTAAGGGAACGAGCGCAAAGGCAGCCCACCGACTGAACCAATAGTGAAGGAAGGCGGCCGAGTTTCGCCTTGCCGGCGCCTTGCCCGGACTCTGCGCGAACCATACAAGCGGAAAAGTTGTGAGAACCAGCGTGAGGATAACCGTCGCCACATGGGAATCGCGCACATCGAGCAGGGGCAGACTATAGGGTCTTCCCTCGATCATCAAGGTGGCACAAACGATCAGGACGACAACTGCCCATTCCCGCGCCTCGTAAAAGGAGTTTCCCATGCCACGAACTCGCTGATAGAGGTCTGAATCAATCAGGGCCTGCCGGGTGTCATTGTTTTCTTCGAGCTGATGGGGATCTTGATACTGCAGGTCCACATAGGCCGCTTCGAGACCCTCGAGGATAAACATGCCAGTGAGGATTGCGCCGACGACGAAGGTTTCGCAGATAGCCACGCCGAGGCCGAGGGAACTGCGAGCCACACCCAGAAACCAGCTAACGCCCGAATAACCCACGATCAGAAGCCAGAGGGAAAGAAGGAGGCTCTCTTTCCAACTCCGCCGCCCCGATCGGATCGTCGACGTTCTATCGACCAGCTCCCATTTCGGCAGCCAATACCAGATCATGAAGGACATCAAAATCAGCGCCGTCGTCACCCAGAGGATCAGGCAGGCAATGTATTTCAATATCCCGACGACGGCGGGATCTCTGTAAAGGTAGTCGGTATCCACGATCACAATCGGCCACCCCTCGCAGTTCGAAGAGATTAGCACAAGGAGTGACTTACTGAGCCGATCATCGCCGGCGGCTGCGATCCAAGACCTGGCAGAACTACAACAGCTATGTTGCGCTGTTTACCAGATCCGCACTCGCTCGTCTTCAGGCAGATACAGTTTCTCTCCTGGTTTCACGTCGAATGCCTTGTACCAGGCATCGGAGTTACGCACAGTATCGGCGCGGAACTGGCCTGGCGAGTGCGCATCCGTCAGCACCTGGCGCCGCAACGCCGCTTCCCGGGCTTTCATGCCCCAGTTCTGCCCGAATGCGATGAAGAACTGCTGATCGCCGGTGAATCCGTCCTGCATGGGAGCAGGCTGCCCGTTCAGGGAGGCGCGATAGCCGTCGTACGCCGCGGCCACGCCGCCCAGGTCGGCGATGTTTTCATCGATGGTCTGCTTGCCGTTCACATGCACACCCGGGAACAACTCGTAGGCGTCGTACTGCTTCTCCAGCTTCTCCGCCTGTTGTTCAAAGTGCGCGTGATCCTCGGGCGTCCACCAGTTGCGCACACGGCCCTTCGAATCGAAGGCCGATCCTTCGGCGTCGAAGGTGTGGCTGATTTCGTGCCCGATGACCGTGCCGATGGCGCCGTAGTTGACAGCATTCGGCGCCTGCGGATCGAAAAACGGGGGCTGCAGAATCGCGGCGGGGAAATTGAGCGCATTCTGCAGCGGCAGATTCACAGCATTCACCGTCTGCGGCTCCATCGACCACTCATGCCGGTCGACCGGCATGCCGATGCGCGCGATCTGCATGTGGTAATACCAGAGGCCGTTGCGCCAGGCGTTGCCGAACGCGTCGTCGCCGCGCAC